>NZ_JAFAVV010000505.1 GCF_019242285.1 Bradyrhizobium sp. | reverse complement strand
ATCGTGCCAGTTTTCCGCGCGGCAGGATAGCATCCGGCTCCGTCGGCACGCAGGCATCACGTGTCAAATAGGCGTGGACGATGATCGGGGACGGCACGTCGCGCAGTACCCCTCACGCGCGCCGCTCGATATGCGCCGTCAACTCGTCGAGCGAGGCGAAGCGCATCATGCCCTCCGGCATCTGCGCCTCGATCGACCCGTCGGAATAGAGCGAGTAGGCCATGCCGTCGACCACGCCCGACTTGAGCACGGTGACGCCCGGTTGATCCGTACGGGGGGTGCCCCGCGCGGCGCCGGCATCGGTCTCGGCGAGCGGCATCCGGTTGCTGCGGCGCGGCGGCGGCTCCGCGGGGCGCGACCGGTCCATCTTCAGCCAGGCGTCCTCCAGGCTCGTCGGCGAGGTGTCGCCGGCATCGGCGGCGAGCGGCGGTCCGAGCGGATCGGGCGGCGACGGCCCGGCGGAGCGCGCCTGGGCCCGATCCCGCTCCTTGCGCGAGGCCGAGGCGAACAGCAGGTTGCGCCGCGGCTTGGCCGCCGACGCCAATTCGGACTCGCTTTCCTGCGATTCATCCTGCCGCCTGCGCGGCGGCGTTTCCTCCGGCCACGACGACGAAGCCGGCAAGGATGGCGGCCCCGGCGCCGGGCCGCCGCGGGCGCGGCCGGCCGGCCGTGGCTGCTTCTCGGTAAACTCGAAATCGTCCTCGTCAGCCATCGCAGGTGTCGACGAACGACCGCGCCCTTCGCGGACCGCGGGTTGTGCCAGCAGGCGCGCGATGCCTTTCAGCTGACCAAGCACCACGGCAAGACCGAGCAGCAGCAGACCTGAGCTGGCCCCGATCGTGCCGGCAACGATCAGGCTGTTGCCCAGGCTGAGCTCCAGCGCGACCCCATACAGAATCGCCACAAGGCCAGCCAAAATCGCGCCAATCCCGGCAATTACCAAGACGATGACCATCGAACCCATCCTCGGGACCGCGCCTGCAACGCCTGCAGGCGACGTCGCCACGATACCGCCATATTGCGCGTCCCGCCAACCGCCAATCTCACGACCTACTCTCAAAATGAAGTATAATCCGTAACTTACCTAATCTCTATGGGCTGCTCGCTGGCACGATGAACAGCCATTCATAACCCTTTCATTGTGGCACCAGCGGCAATTTGCGCCACAATTGCCAATTACCTGAAGAGGGAACATGCGCTATATGGAAGCCGGGGATTGAGGCCCAAAAGCGCCAGCGGGGACCTCTATTTAAGGACGCCGGGTTACCAATAGCTATGTCATCCATTACGACTTCCGCCATCGATACGCCATCGCGGCGCTCGGTGGAGCGGACATATGACGATCTTGCCCTGGCCGTGCTGGCCGCCGTGGCATTGATCGCAGCCCTCACCTTCCGCGATTACGGCCTCGGCTGGGACGACTACACCCATGCCGAGTACGCCGATCTCCTGCTGCGCATGTACGAGTCCGGCTTCAAGGACACCGGCGCGCTCTCCTTTGCCAATCTCTACATGTATGGCGGCGGCTTCGATATGGCCGCGGCGCTGCTGCACAAGATCATTCCGCTGGAGCTGTTCGAGACACGCCGCCTGCTCGGCGCTGCGGTCGGCGTGATCGGGCTCGCGGCGACATGGCGGCTCGCCCGGCGCGTCGGCGGGCCGCTGGCCGGACTTGCAGCTCTGCTGCTGCTCGCGCTGTGCCCGACCTTCTACGGGCACATGTTCATGAATCCGAAGGATGCGCCATTCGCGGTGGCGATGGTAATCCTGATGCTCGGGCTGGTGCGGCTCGCCGAGGAATATCCGCATCCCTCGCCGCGCACCATCCTGATCGTCGGTCTCGGCGCCGGCCTGTCGCTCGGCTCGCGGGTTCTCGGCGGCCTGGCGCTGCTCTACGCGGTGGCGGGTTTCATTCCGATGTTCGTCGAGGACATCCACACCCAGGGCGCGCGTGAAGCGGCGCATCGCTTCGTCCACGTGCTCTACGTGCTGGTGCCGGGACTCGTGCTCGGCTACCTCGTCATGGGGCTGATCTGGCCCTGGTCGATCATCAAGCCCGGCAATCCGTTCCTGGCGGCGACCTATTTCTCGCACTTCTTCGAGAAGCCCTGGAAGGAGATGTTCGACGGCGCGCTGGTGTCCGTGCCCGACATGCCCTGGTCCTATTTGCCGACGCTGTTCGCGCTGCAGATGCCGGAAGTGCTGCTGGCGCTGGCGATCGCCGGCGTCGTCGCGGCCGTGCTGATGGTGGGCCGCCGCGAGGTCGATCCCCGCCGCAAGACCATTCTCTTGATGCTGACACTGGCGGCGACCCTGCCACTCCTGATCGCGATAGTGAAGCGGCCGGCGCTCTACAACGGCATCCGGCATTTCATCTTCGTGATTCCGCCGATGACCGTACTGGGCGGGCTGGCGTTCTCGTGGGCAATGAGCTGGATGCGCGAGAACCGCCGCGGCTGGCAGCCGGCGGCGCTTGGCCTCTTCCTCTTCGGCCTGCTGCTGCCGCTCGGCGAGATGATCCGGCTGCATCCCTATCAATACACGCACTTCAACCACATCGCGGGCACGGTGCGCGGCGCTGACTACCGCTTCATGCTGGATTATTGGGGGCTGGCCTTCAAGCAGGCCGGCGAAGGCCTGCGCGAGCAGCTTGCCGAGAAGCACGAGGTGCCGCCGGCGGGCCGCAAATGGCGGGTCGCGGTGTGCGGCCCGCAGCGCCCGGCCCAGGTCGCGCTCGGCCCCGATTTCACCAATGGCTGGGACAGCCACGGCGCCGACTTCGCCATGACGCTCGGCGAGTTCTACTGCAAGGGCCTGCCGGCGCCGGTGCTGATCGAAATCAAGCGCGACGATGTCGTCTACGCCCGCGTCTACGACATCCGCGGCCGCAGCATCTCCAGCCTGTTTGCAATTCCGCCGCCCTGAAGCGGACCGATCCGAAGTTGCTGCACGAGGGTGTACCGTGACAGTCCTGGTCACCGGCAGTTCCGGCCATCTCGGCGAGGCGCTGGTGCGCGCCCTCCGGGCGCAGCGCCACCAGGCGGTGGGCATCGACGTCCGCCCGGGCGCCTTCACCGATCGCGTCGGTTCGATCACCGATCGCGCCTTTCTGCGCGACGTCATGGACGGCGTCAGCACCGTGCTGCACGCGGCGACGCTGCACAAGCCGCATGTCGCGACCCACACCCGGCAGGCCTTCGTCGACGTCAACGTCACGGGCACGCTCAACCTGCTCGAGGAGGCCGCAGCAGGTGGGGTTCGCGCCTTCGTCTACACCAGCACCACCAGCGTGTTCGGCGATGCGCTGCGCCCGCCGGCAGGCCAGCCGGCGGCCTGGGTGACGGAGGACACAACGCCGGTGCCGAAGAACATCTACGGCGTTACCAAGCAGGCAGCGGAAGACCTCTGCCAGCTGTTCGCGCGCAACCACGCGCTGCCGGCGATCGTGCTCAGGACGTCGCGGTTCTTCCGCGAGGCGGACGATGACCGCGCCGCGCGCGAGGCATATGCCGACGCGAATCTCAAGGCCAACGAGTTCCTGTATCGCCGGGTCGACATCGAGGACGTCGTGAGTGCACATCTGCGCGCGGCCGAACGAGCCCGGTCGCTCGGTTTTGCGAAATACATCATCAGCGCCACCACGCCATTTTCGCGCGCGGACGCTGTCGCGCTGCGCAACGGCGCACCGGACGTGGTCCGCCGCCTCGTGCCGGCCTATGAAGCCGAATATGCGCGCCGCGGCTGGCGGATGCTGCCCGGCATCGAGCGGGTCTATGTCAACGACAGGGCGCGTGCCGAGCTCGGCTGGCAGCCGCGGCATGATTTCGCCGGCGTGATCGCGCGGCTCGCGGCCGGCGGCGATGTCCTGAGCGCGCTGGCGCGCGTCACCGGGGCCAAGGGCTACCACGACCGCACGTTCGGCGATGGACCGTATCCGGTGGAATGACGCCGCACGAATGCGATGGACGAATCCAGCGTGCTGCGCTACAAGGCACCCACACACCCTCTACACGCTGAGATCAAACGCCGTCCAATCCCGGGCGGCGTTTTTGCGTGGGGGTTGTGGATGGGTTGAGCGGCTGCTCTATCGCTCCCGCATGGCGTCGTGCAGGTGCTCGCGCAAGGGCGCCAGCAGGAAATCGATGATGCGGCGCTTGCCGGTCAAGATCTCGGCCTTGACCGACATGCCCGGCAAGAGCACCGCTTCGCGTCCATCGACATCGAAGCTGCCGGGCTCGACGGCGATGCGCACGGTGTAGCGCAGCCTCTCGCTGGCCTCGATCCGATCGGTCTCGTCCGCGAGGCGCTGCGTGCCTTGGGTTCCCGCCGCATTGACGGGCGCAGCCTCGGCGTCCCGGTCGATCGAGATGACCTCGCCACCGAGCAGGCCATAGCGCGTGAACGGAAACGCCTCGACCTTGAGCTCGACGCGCTGGCCGGCCTCCACGAAGCCGATGTCGCGATTCTCCAGCACGGCCTCAACCTCGACATGATCATTGTCGGGCACGACCGACAGCAGTTGCTGCGCGGGCGTCACGACCGCGCCGACGGTCAGAACGTGCATCTGCTGCACCGTGCCGTCGATCGGTGCGCGCAGGGTCTGCAGGCTGGCACGCCGCGAGGCCTTGGCGAGCGCCTCCGCCGCCGCGTTCGCGCGCTCGCGCGCCTTGGCGAGCTCGCTCATCGCACTGGTGCGGATCTCGGCACCGGTGGCGACGATCTTGTCGTCGAGGCCGGCAATCGCCGCATCGAGCGAAGCGATCTTCGACTGCGTGACCTTGAGCTCCGCGCGGGTCTCGATCAGGAGCTGCTGGCTCTCCAGCTTGGCGATCACGGAGGCATAGCCGATCTCGCTCGCACGGGTGCGGATGTCGGCACGCTCGGCCACCATCGGCAACGTCGCCCCGATCTTCGCCAAGGTCTGCCGCTGCGCCTCGCGATCGGCGACATGCTGCGCCCGCTCCTGCGCGAGGCTGGCGAGCCGGCTTTCCTGCATGGCAGTCTGCGCCGACAATTGCGCCTGCGCGCGGGTGCGGTCGAGCGGAGTTGCGTCCCCGACCTGATCAAACGCCGCCGTCGTCGCGCCGTCCAGGAAGGCCGCCAGCCGCAACTCATCGAGTCTCGCGGCGACAAGGTCGTTCTGTGCCTTCTCGCGCTCGGCCAGCGCCGCGGTCTTGTCGAGCCTGATCAGGGGATCACCGGCGACGACGTGCTGGCCGGGCGAGACCAGCACCGCGGCGACGCTCGCCGTCTCGAACGGCTGCACCACCTGGGTGCGCAAATGCGGGACGAGCTTGCCGCCGGCGACTGCCACGATGTCCACCTTGCCGATGACCGACCAGCCCAATGCGGCGAGCACGACCAGCGCGAGCAACAACGCGCTCAGACGGCCGAGCGGATTGGGCGGCGTCTCGGTGATCTCCAGCGCCGCCGGCAGGAATTCGCGCTCGCGCGAAGCCTGGCTGAAGGTGACGAGGCGCAGCATCGGCATGATGTCCTTTAGCGTCCCACGGCCTGGATCCGGTGCAGCGCGGCGTACCGGCCCTCGCCCTCGACCAGTTGCTCGTGCGTGCCGTCCTCGACGATCGTCCCGTTCTCGATGGTCAGGATGCGGTCGGCGCTGCGCACGGTCGAAAGCCGGTGCGCGATGATCAGGACGGTGCGGCCTCCGACGATGTCGCGCATGTTGTTCTGGATGATGCTCTCGGATTCATAGTCGAGCGCGGAGGTCGCCTCGTCGAAGATCAGGATGCGGGGGTCGCCGATCAGGGCGCGTGCGATCGCGACGCGCTGGCGCTGCCCGCCGGACAACGACACGCCGCGCTCGCCGATCACGGTATCGTAGCCTTGCGGCATCCGGCAGATGAAGTCGTGTGCGCCGGCGAGCCGCGCCGCGGCGATCACCTGCGCCATCGGCAAGGCCGGGTCGGCCAGCGCGATGTTCTCACGCACCGAGCGGTTGAACAGGATGTTCTCCTGCAGGACCACGCCGACCTGCCGGCGCAGCCAGGACGGATCGAGCACGGCGGTGTCGATGCCGTCGATCAGCACCCGTCCGGCCTCCGGCTGGTACAGCCGCTGCGCCAGCTTGGCGATGGTACTCTTGCCCGAGCCCGACGGGCCGACGATGCCGACCACCTGCCCCACCGGAATTCGCAAACTGACGTCGCGGAGCACCGGCTGCGTGTTGACGCCGTAGCGGAAGGTAACGCGCTCGAATTCGATCGCGCCCTCGATGCTCGCCTGGCTCGCCTGCGCGCTCACGCCATGCGCCTCGACCGGCGTGTTGAGGATGTCGCCGAGCCGCTCGACCGACAGCCGCACCTGGTGGAAATCCTGCCAGACCTGCACCAGCCGCAGCACCGGCCCCGAAACCTGGGAAGCCAGCATGTTGAAGGCGACGAGTTCGCCGACCGTCATCCTGTTGGCGATGACGAGCCCGGCGCCGAGCAGCAGGGTCAGCGCGCCGACACCCTTGTTGAGCAGGTTCGACACCTGCGTCGCCCAGTTGCCGACCTGGGACACGGAAAAGGAGGCGCCGACATAGGCGGCGAGCTGCTCTTCCCAGCGTCTCTGCATCTGCGGCTCGACCGCCATCGCCTTGATGGTCTCGACCCCGGTGACGCTCTCGACCAGAAACGCCTGGTTCTCGGCGCCGCGGCGAAACTTCTCGTCGAGCCGGCGCCGGAACGCCGGCGTCGTCGCGACCGACAGCAGCGCGTAGAGCGGCAGCGCAGCGCAGACGATGAACGCCAGCGTCGCGCTGTAGAGGAACATGACGCCCAGGAACACGGCGCAGAACGCGAGATCGAGCACGAGCGTGATCGAGGAGGATGTGATGAACTGGCGAATGGTCTCAAGCTCGCGCACCCGAGCGACACTGTCGCCGACGCGGCGGCTCTCAAAATAGGCCAGCGGCAGCCGCATCAAATGGTGGAACACCCGCGCGCCGAGCTCGACATCGATCCGGTTGGAGGTGTGCGAGAACAGGTAGCTGCGCAGGCCCGACAGCACCGCTTCGAAGACCGCGATCAGCGCCAGCCCCGCGACCATCACCTCCAGCGTCGACAGGCCGCGGTGAACGAGCACCTTGTCGATCACCGTCTGGAAGATCATCGGCGTCGCAAGCCCGAAGAGCTGGATCACGAAGGAGGCGATCAGCACCTCGGGCAGGATGCTGCGGTACTTGCGCATTGCGCCCACGAACCAGCCGAGATCGAACCGCCGCGCGGTATCCGAAAGACTGGCGCGCTTCGCGATCAGGATCAGGCGGCCGTCCCACTCGCCGTCGAAAGCGGCGAGGCTCAGAAGCCTCGGCGCGGGATCGTCCATGCCTTGAATGAGCACGCCGTCTTCGGTGACCTTGCCGATCACGACGAAGCCGCCGGACCGCAGGACGGCGAGAGCAGGCAGCGGTGTTCGCCTCAGCCGCGCGACCGTCGAGCTGACGGCCCTGGCTTTGATTGGAAAGCGCGCGGCCGCGCGCAGCAGATCGTCGACCCCGAGCGCGCCGGATTTGCCGGCCTCATGCTGGATTCTGCCGGGATCAGCGACGACGCCGAGCAGATGCAGCGCCAGCGCGAGCGACCACGCACCTTGGTCCGTACATGCACGCATCGACGGCCGTTTCCCCCAATCCACATCAGCCCATGCGGGCAGCAAACCGGCTTGGCGTTGTAACCGCGTTAAGTCGGATGCTTAACCCCTCGTGTCACAGCCGTCCCGGCGCCACCGGAACGGCTGTGGTTCTTGCGGAGCCAGGCGGATCAGCCGAGCGGCGAGGACAGTGTCTGCGGGTTCGAGCTCACCTGCGGATTGAACGCGGCATGCATGCCGCCACCATCCGACAGCGAAGCGATCGCCTGGACGAAGCTCGATGCCGCCTTGGTCACGTTCACGGCAAAGGTCTCGGAAGCGGATACGCCGCCGGCGTCGGTGGCCGTGACCTTGATGCTCAGCGACGTCGCCGTCGACGGCGCCGTGCCCGTGAAGGTCTCGGTCGATGCGTTGAACTTCAGCCAGGTCGGCAGCGCCGCGCCGTTCGACAGCGTGGCCGTGTAGGTCATCGCCTCGCCCTGCGGATCGGTGAAGGTGTTTTGCGCCAGTGCGAAGTTGACGACCTGACCGGTCTTCCAGCTCTGTGTCGCGGTCTGCGCCGTCACGGTTGGCGCCGACGGCAGCGGCGTCGTGACCGCGAAGGTCTCGGACGTCGACAATCCATAGACGTCCGTCGCGGTGACCTTGATGGAGAGGCCCGCGGCATTGACGGGAACCGTTCCCGTGAAAGTCCCGGTCTGGGCGTTGAAGGTCAGCCAGGACGGCAACGCCGCGCCGCTCGCAAGTGCCGCCGCATAGGTGAGCTGGCTGCCCTGCGGATCGGTGAAGGTGTTGGCGGCGAGCTTGAAATTGACGGCCTGGCCCTGCTTCCAGGTCTGCGCCGCGGTCTGCGCCGATAGCACCGGCGCAGAAGGGCCGGCCGGCTTGCCGCCCTGCCCGATATTGTCGATGGTGATGGTATCCCCGGCGGCGAGCAGCGTGGCGAGGCTGACCTCGAAGGTCGTGGCCCAATATTGCCCGCTCTCGGTACCCCAGGGATTGCGCACCATCAGCATGCCGGTGCTGCTGTCGTAGCCGTAGATCGACATCGCGTGATTGGCGACCAGCGTGACCCTGCCGGACGAGTCCTTCGCATTCGTCCTCGACGACAGCATGATGTCGTCGCCCGCCGCGAGATCGGCGATGATGGTCGACAGCACGCTCGCGGTCGAGTTGCCGGTGTTGTAGCCCGTGACGCCGAACGAGGAATTGTAGACCGCCTTCGCCCAGGAGCCGCCATTGGCGTAGAAATCCGTGATGGCCGAGGCGCCGGTGATTTCCTCCAGCGCCATCTCCGGCGCGCCGCCATTGCCGATGGTCGACCAGGAGTTGCCGTAGTTGATGGAATTCCCCGTCACCACGCCACTGGCCTGGAGCTGCGCATATCCCTTCTCGGCCAGGCTCGCCCAGATGTCGGCGCCCGAGTTGAAGATGGTGCCGCCGTTGGCGAGCGCGTTGTTGACGGTGACATATTGCGCCACGCCGTTGACGTAGAACTTCACGCCGTAGGTATTGTTGCCGTTCGAGGTGAACATCGAGGTGATGACGCTCGAATTCTCCTTGGCGACCTCGGCGAGGCTCGCCAGCAGGTAGCAGTCGCCGAGATAGCCCTGGTTGATGTCGTTCATGCTCGGGCCGCCCGAACCGAACAGCGGGCTCGACGAGGTGGAATAGGACACCGAGAAGGTGCCGGCACCGCTCATCGTCACCTTCGAGGACGGCAGATCGGTGCCCATGAACCACTTGCCGATCAACTCCGAAAGCTGGGTCGCGGAGGCTCCTGCGGCAAGATTGCCGAGCGCCGTCGAGCTTGCGCCGCCGCCGGTCCAGGTGGCGTTGGCGGCGCTGCCGTTCACCAGCGACTGGGTGATGCTGGTCAGGTAGGTGGAGGCCGACATGCCGTTGTTGAGATTGGCGGCGATGGTCTTCAGGTCGGCGAATTGCGCGGCGGTGAGCTTGGCGTTGCCATTGGCGAGCGTCGCGTCGAGATCGTTGAAGAGCTTGGTGAGCCCCGCATAGCTCACCGTGCCGTTGACATCGGCAGCCGCCATGTCGGCGGCGATCGAGGCCGTCGACAGCGAGCTGATCCAGGACGGCAACGCAGACACACTCGCCGTCTTGGGTGTCGCGGACGACCCGCCGGAGGGCGCGATCGGAGACGTGCTGGCGGACGTCGACACGGTGGACGAAGTGAGCGTTGCGCTGATGACGGGAAAGCTCTCCGCCGGCGCCGCCTGCGGCACGAGCTGCGAGTCCGGCGCAGACGGTCCAAACCATACGACCGGGGCCTGCGCACCGCCGCGGCCGATGAACGAAACGTCCGACCCGCAAGAGCCGAAATCATCGCTTGCGTTCTCGGCTTGACTTCCATGATTGCTTCGCAACTTCGACATGGGGGAAAAGCTCATCCTTCAAGACATGATCGTGCGCAGGGCCGCGCACCAAAGTGGGACGACCTTCGCCGCGATGTCTTGCTGTCGAGCTTTATTGTCCCGTCGAATTTTAGCGAAGCACGTATACGCGCCGAAAAAATCAGAGACGGCCGGCCGGCAAGCCGTAGTTCGCCGGAGAGTTCTGAAAGGCACGTTAAGCGGCGCCATGAAAGATGCGATGACGACCGTCGATCAGCGCGGCAACTCCGCGAGCGCGGCGAGGATGCGCGCCCACGAGCGGATGCCCTTGTGGTAGCTCTTCAGGTCGTACTTCTCGTTCGGCGAATGGATGTTGTCGTCGTCGAGGCCGAAACCGACCAGCAGCGAATCGAGACCGAGCGTCTTCTTGAAGTCGGCGACGATCGGGATCGAGGCGCCGGAGCCGATCAGCAGCGCCTCCCTGCCCCATTCGTCGGTGAGCGCCTGCTTGGCGGCCGCGAGCGGCTTCATGTTCCAGTCGAGCGCGATCGCGGGCGCGCTGGAATGATCGCCGAACTCGACCTTGCAGTCGCCGGGAATCTGCGCGGACACATAGTCGCGGAAGGCCTTTCGGATCTTCGCAGGATCCTGCCCCTCGACGAGGCGGAACGAGACCTTTGCCGAGGCCTGCGCCGGGATCACGGTCTTCGAGCCTTCGCCGATATAGCCGCCAACGATGCCGTTGACGTCGCAGGTCGGCCGCGAGGAAATCTGCTCGATCAGGAGGCGGTCCTTCTCGCCGGCAGGGATCGACAGCCCGATCGGCTTCAGGAAGGTTTCCGCCGAGAGATTGAGCTTCTTCCACTGCGCCAGGATGTCCGGCGGCAGGTCCTTCACCCCGTCATAGAAGCCGGGAATGGTGATGCGGTTATTGTCGTCGAACAGGCCGCCCAGAATCCTGGTCAGCACGCGGATCGGGTTCTGCGCGCCACCGCCGAATACGCCCGAATGCAGGTCGCGGCTGGCGGCCTTGATCTTGATCTCCTCATAGACCAGCCCGCGCAATGCGGTCGTGATCGCGGGGGTATTCGGGTCCCACATGCCGGTATCACAGACCAGCGCATAATCGGCCGCGAGCTCGTGCTTGTTCTCCTCCAGGAACGGCACGAAATTCTTGGAGCCGATCTCCTCTTCGCCTTCGATCAGCAGCGTGACGTCGAGCGGCAGCGCGCCAGTGGCGTGCTTCCAGGCGCGGCACGCCTCGACGAAGGTCATGAGCTGGCCCTTGTCGTCCTCGGCGCCGCGCGCGACGATGATCTTGCGTCCGTCGGCATGGTCGGTCACGACGGGCTCGAACGGAGGGCGGTGCCAGAGATCGAGTGGATCGACCGGCTGCACGTCGTAGTGGCCGTAGAACAGCACGCGCGGGCGTGCCCCGCCGCCGTTGCTCTTGGCAACGATTGCGGGATGCCCCCTGGTCGGCCGGACGTCGGCTGCGAAGCCGATGCTGGAGATATCCTTCGCGAGATGGTCGGCCGCCGCCTTGCAGTCGCCGGCGAAGGCCGGATCGGCCGAGATCGACTTGATCCGCAACAGCGCGAACAACCGCTCCAGGCTGTTGTCGAAATCGGCATCGATCCTGTCGAGGACGGCGTTGAGCTTGGAGGCGTCGGACATTCGGGGTTCCCTGGTTTGCGGGGTTCGGCCACCTGCTTGTACCGCCCTTGCCGCCCGCGAGCTAGTCAGCCCCGGCGCAACAGGCCGCCCAGCGCGCCGCGGACCAGCGAGCGGCCGATCGAACCGCCCAGCGAGCCGCCGACATCCCTGCCGACATTGGCCGCTGCCCCGCCGATCACCTTGTCGGTGACCGAGCGCGCGATATTGCGCGCGATCAGTTGCCCGGTCGACAGCCGGCCGTGCTTGACATTGGTGCCGAATATCGAGGCCGCCCACGCGCCGATCTGGCCGAGAATGCCGCCGCTCGAGCCGCCACCCGCCGGCGCTGCCGTCCCGGCGATGCGCTTCTGCAGCATCTCATAGGCGGATTCCGCGTCCACCGCGGTATCATACTTGCCCTTGACCGGACTCGCATCGATGATCGCCTTGCGTTCCTCGGCCGTGACCGGCCCGATCCGTGCCGACGGCGGGCGGATCAAGGCGCGCTCGACCATCGCCGGCACGCCATTGCCTTCCAGGAACGACACCAGCGCCTCGCCCTTGCCGAGTTCGGTGATGGCTCTCGCGGTATCGAGCTTCGGGTTGGGCCGGAAGGTCGCGGCGGCGGCCGCGACCGCCTTCTGGTCGCGCGGCGTGTAGGCGCGCAGCGCATGCTGGATGCGGTTACCGAGCTGGCCGAGCACACGGTCCGGGACGTCGATCGGGTTCTGGGTGACGAAATAGACGCCGACGCCCTTGGAGCGGATCAGGCGCACCACCTGCTCGATCTTGTCCATCAGCGATTTCGGCGCGTCGTTGAACAACAGATGCGCCTCATCGAAGAAGAAGACCAGCTTGGGCTTCGGCGGATCGCCGACCTCCGGGAGCTCCTCGAACAATTCCGACAACATCCAGAGCAGGAAAGTCGCGTAGAGCCGCGGATTCTGCAGCAGCTTGTCGGCGACGAGGATGTTGACCATTCCGCGCCCGTCGCGATCGGTCCGCATGAAGTCCTTCAGCGTCAGCGCCGGCTCGCCGAAGAACTTGGTGCCACCCTGGTTTTCCAGCACCAGGAGCTGGCGCTGGATGGTGCCGACAGTCGCGCGGGTGACGTTGCCAAAACCCTGCGCCGCCTTCCGGATATCGGCGAGCGGATCGCTGCCGCCGTCGGCCTTCTTCTTGCCGGGGTCGGGAACGATGGCATCCAACAGCGCGCGCAGATCCTTCATGTCGATCAGCGTCAGGCCGTTGTCGTCGGCGACGCGGAAGGCGACGTTGAGCACGCCCTCCTGCACGTCGTTCAGATCAAGCATGCGCGAAAGTAATAGCGGACCCATCTCGGTGACGGTCGCGCGCACCGGATGGCCCTGCTCGCCGAACACGTCCCAGAATATCGTGGAAAACTGATCGGGCTGATAGGCAAGCCCGATCTCGGCCGCCCGTTTGGCGATAAAGTCGCTCGCCTTGCCTGCCTCTGCGATGCCGGAGAGATCGCCCTTGATGTCGGCGGCGAAAACCGGGACCCCGGCGCGGGCAAATCCCTCGGCCATGACCTGCAGCGAGACGGTTTTTCCGGTGCCGGTCGCGCCCGTCACCAGGCCGTGGTGGTTGCCAAGCGCGAGCGTGAGCCAAGCCGGCTGCTCACCCTTGCCGACGAAAATCTTCTCGTTGGTATCCGCCAACAGGGCATCCGAGATCGCCATCGCACTGCTTCCAACATCGATCGAGCGCTTCGGCCCGGATCATAGTGCAACTTTCCGGGCGAACAAACGTCGCTTGCGAAACGACGCCGATGATGAGAATCAACCGACGTCGCATTTTGTTCCCGACGAAAGTCGAAGCGGGCGCAAGCGCGAAGTGAATTTACCTGCCGATTTCGCTTCGGCTCTTGCATTGCTGCAACACTTGCGTTGCGATTGAAGCTTCGATGGCGTCATCGCTTGTAATTCGGTTTTCCACGGCTCAAGATGTTTCTCGTTTCAGAGCGCGGGCCGGGCCGGCAGTTCGCCGGCTGAAGGCGGGGCAAATTATGGACGAATTGATTGGACTGCTGGCCTCGAAGGCCGGCATCGACCGCGCCGTGGCCGAAAAAACCATCGGCATCATCCTGGGCTTTCTGCGCAGCGAGGGCCCTTCGGGCAAGGTCCAGATGCTGATCGACGGGATTTCGGGCGCCGAGGCCGCGATCGCCGCTTCCAATCAGAGCGCCGGCCTCGCCCGGCTGATGGGCGGCGGACTGATGGCGGCCGGCACGCGGCTGATGGGACTGGGCCTCGGCATGGAGCAGATTCAAAACATCGCACGTGAACTTTTTCGCTTCGGCCGCGACACAATCGGAGCGGAGACGATGGGCGAGATCATCGCGGAGACACCGGGACTCAGCCAGTTCGCCTGAAGCACATTTCCTGACATCGAGCATCATGACATACCCGATCTCCGAGATTGAAGGCATGACGGCCTTCGCTGCCTCCAAGCTGAAATCGCAGGGCATCCGCACCACCGATGCATTGCTGGAAGCAGCCCGCACCGTGAAGGGCCGCAAAGCCTTGTCGGCGAAGACCGGCATCACCGAGCAGCAATTGCTGGCGTGGGCGAACGTGTCCGACTACATGCGGATTCCCGGCATGGGCAAGGCCAAGGTCGGGCTGATGCGCGCCGCCGGCGTGACCACGGTGCGCGAGCTCGCACATCGCAATCCGGCGCGCCTCGCGCAGAACATGAAGGAAGTCAACACCAAGCGAAAGCTGGTGCGCGTGCTGCCGTCGGAGAGATCCGTGGAGCAGTTGATCGAGCAGGCCCGCAAGCTGCAGCCCAAGATCACGTACTAGACATTCCCCGTTAGGCGGACTGACGCTCGGGGCGGCGCCATCGCCTGCAAAATGCCCGCCACCGCACCTCATTCCGCACCATCTTGACTCGCATGCGGCGACCGCGCAAAGCGACCGCATGACGGCAAGCTCCAAAATCGCCGACACTGCGCCCGGCCTGCACCCGCTGCTGCGGGGGCTACTGGAGAAATCCTGTCCGGCTGTGATGGGCGTGCTGAACGTCACGCCCGACTCGTTCTCGGACGGCGGCCAGTTCCTTGCCGCCGACCGCGCGCTGGAGCAGGCACGGCGCCTGATCGCCGAAGGCTGCGACATCATCGACATCGGTGCGGAATCGACCCGTCCCTATGGCGGCATGGCGCCGATTTCGGCCGAGGAGGAACTGGCGCGGCTGCGGCCGGTGCTGGCGAAAGTGGTGGCGCTCGGCGTGCCCGTCTCCATCGACAGCCTGAAGCCGGAGGTCACAGCCTTTGCGCTGGACCAGGGTGCCGTCATTGCCAACGACGTCTGGGGCCTGCAGCGCGA
>NZ_JAFAVV010000329.1 GCF_019242285.1 Bradyrhizobium sp. | reverse complement strand
GGAAGGACATCACTATGTCTTTCGAAAAAGCCCGACGTGCAAGCTTTACTGGTCGGATCTCTCGCTGTCAGGTTTGCCTCGCTGCACCAATCGTTGCGACTGTCTGCTGCGGGTCATTCGCGACTTGGTCGGACCGCCTCGTCATGTCCGGAATTCGCCCTTCGCGGACATCATGATTGCTGCGCAGTGCGTAGCGCGGATTAGCGAAGCGTAACCGGATCTTATTTGTAGTCACTTGGCGACTTACGTCTTCGGCTAATCCGCCCTACTCGCTCGCTGCACCGTATTTAGGCGACTTTCTCGATTGGCTCGGCCACGAGCTTGACGCCTGCCGCGCCCATGATGGTGCGGATATCGCCGAGTTCGGGGTTCTGAGGGTGGCCGATGGTTTTCCCCGTTGCCCGAGCGATGGCATCGAGGACGGAGGTGATCATATCCAAATCGTTGCTCTCGAATGCCTCGGTCAAAAGCGCGGCGATCCGACCCGGAGTTGTCAGGTGTTCGGCGAGGTCGAATTTTGCGGTCTTGATCATTGCATGCATCCTCTCAAAGTTGCGCCGCTAGTTCTTTCGCCCGATTGATGTCCTTCTCTTGAGTCGCTTTGTCACCGCCGCAGAGAATGAGAAGGAGGGTTTTCCCAGTGCGCTTGTAATAGATACGGTAACCGGGACCGTAGTCGACTCGCATCTCGCTTATGCCGTCGCCTACCGGCTTGACATCCCCCGGGTTGCCCGCCGCAAGGCGCAAGAGCCGAGCGGTAATCTTCGCGAACGCCCTGTCATCCGCGAGCCCGTCCAACCAAGTCTTGAACTCCTCGGTTCTTTCGACGGTGTACATAACGTATTCCCTAGGCCCCAAGATGTAAACGCGGGTTTACCGCAAATCAGCGCATCGCCGATCTTCTTTGTAGTCACTTGGTAGATTTCGCCTTCGGCTAATACGCCCCCACTTGCCGTCATCTTTGCTCGCCAACGGCTGCACCGGTGGGCGGCCTGTAGTTCAACCCGCCTCCCCGCCCGCATGGCGCAGCTTGCCTGCGACCGCACGAACCTTGCCGGGCGAGGCCCGCCAGATCGCAACCGATGACAAGACGCTCACCGCAATCCCGATCGCGAAGGCGATGCTGTAGCTGCCGGTGACATCGTGGATCAGGCCGGTGACCCACGGTCCGGCGGCGCCGCCCGCCAGCGCGGACAGCATGATACAGCCGAAGATGCTGCCGTAGTGCCGGCCTTGGAAAACCTCCAAGACCACCGGGCCCATGATCGAGGTCAGCCCATAGCCGAGCGCGCCCTGCGCGAACACCATGAGATAGACCAGCCACAGGCTTGGCGCGTATTTCAGCCCGATCAGCGCGGCAAAGCAGACCGCAAAGCCGAAGCTGCCGATCGTCCAGATCGCCTCGCGGCCGATCCGGTCGGAGGCATGGCCGAGCAGAATCTGGCCGGGAATGCCGAGCAGGCTCACGACGCCCAGCGCCCAGACGCCGACGCTCGGGCTGAAGCCGATGTCGAGCAGAAACTTGGTCTGGTGCACCTGCACCGCATACCAGATGTACAGGCCGCAGAAATAGCCGAGCGCGATCCACCAGAAGCGCGCCGTCGCGAGCGCGCGGGACAGCGTCCAGTCGATGGCGACCCATGCGGGGTCGACGACGTTCGAGACCGGTTTCACGGATGACCCATGCGGTGCGGCATCGCCGTCGGGCTGCAGTCCGATGTCCTCGGGCCGCTTGTGCAGAAGAAGATTGATCGGCGCGAGCACGATCAGCACCATCAGCCCCATCATCGTGCAGGCGGTGCGCCAGCCGGTCTGGTCGATGACGTGCTGCACCCATGGCAGGAGCGTCACCGAGCCGATGCCGACGCCGGCGAAGGCGATGCCGATCGCGAGCCCCCGGCGGCGGATGAACCAGTTCGGCAGGAACAGCGACTGCCCGGAATAGCCGAGACAGATGCTGCCGGAGCCGACCAGGACGCCGATGGTGACATAGAGATGCCAGGGCTCGGTGGTCAGCGGCGCCAGCAACAG
>NZ_JAFAVV010000930.1 GCF_019242285.1 Bradyrhizobium sp. | reverse complement strand
TCGAGGCCATGGATCAGCATGCCGTTCACGAGCGCCGCGTCGCGCACCGGCAGGCGGACGTCGCGGCCGATCACGCTGCACGTCCCCTCGCCGCCAAGCGCCGTGGTGCCGGCCACCGCAACGTCGGAGAAGCCGTAGGCGTTGGAGGCGAGCCCGCATCCGAGCGCATCGAGGATCAAGAGCTTGCCGCGATCGAGCACGGGTTTTGGAACGTCATCGAAGGTGAGATCGGCGGCAAACTCGGCCAGACGCCGGGCCGGTGTCGTCAGCGCAGACGGAACGGAAACATTGTCAAGCATGGCGGGACATCACTTCGGTTTGGGGCATGTCATCGACGAGGCGGCAGTCGTGGATTGCGGGGCTGCCCGGCGCAAGCGCAGCTCGGGAATAAGCGCGCAGCCGATCTTCGCCGACCTCGACGATGTATTCGACGCGGGGTCCGAGATGCATTCCGACGACGACGCGGCCGGTGATGCGGTTCCGTCCCGTGACGACCGGTGCCGGAGCTTGGTCGAGGCGGATCGCTTCGGGACGAAGCAGCGCGATCTTCGAGCGGCCGTCGCGGCAGTCCGTCGCCGGGTCGACCTCGAGCGGCAAACCGTTCTCGAGCTGCCACTGGCTCCCACGCGCCGGTGCGGCGCGAAAATCTCGATGCCCAATTTCATAAAGTCGTTTCCTCGCTCTTCGCGCGGCTTGGCCGCGTCTTGTTCGACCCCCTCTATTTCTTGTCGGGCGGCTCCTTGCGGCTATCGAGCCGGTGTTGCGATCCGGCGCGGGCAGCCTCCGCCATCGCGCTGAGCCGCAGTTCGTAGCCGCGGCGGACGTGACGGCGCATCAGTTCCTCGGCTTCGGCTTCATTGCGTTGGGCGATCGCGGCGACGATGGCCTGGTGCTCTCCCAGCGCTTCGGCGATACGGCCGGGCGCGGCGAAGGTGGTGCGGCCGAGCAGCACGACGGAATCGTGCAGGTCCTGCAGGCTCTTCAGCAAAAAACGGTTGTGGGCGGCGCGATAGATATGCTCGTGAAAGATGATGTTTTCCCGCGCGTGAACTTTCGGGTCGTCGGGCAGTTGCCGGTGCAAATCCACCATGGCCTGCAGCATGTGGACTTCGGTCGCATCGGCGAAGCGCGCCGAGAGCGCCGCCGCCGTGCCTTCGAGACGTTCGCGCACGTCATAGAGCTCGGCCACCGCGCGCAAATCATGCTGCGCCACCGACAGGCCACCGCCGGGCGCATGAACCAGCATCCCATCCGACTGCAATCGGCGCAGGGCCTCGCGAATGGGCGTGCGGCTGACCTTCAGCCAGGAGCACAACTCCAGCTCGAGAACGCGTTGACCGGCTTCGAGCCGCCCCTCCTGAATCGCATTGCGGATCGCCCGATAGGCGTGCTCGGCCAGCCCTCCGACCGCCCGCGACGACGCGGGACCTGACCAGATCAGGAGCGCGTCGTCCTTGACAGTATTGGAACCTGAGATGGCCGCCTCCCAGCGACTGCATGAGGCTTCCAATTTCGTATAACTGTGTATACACGTATATGCAAAGGGATTTTGCTGAAAGGTTCTCCTGGCAATACACCGCCGCGATCGCGTTGCTGGACGGAAAGGTCGAACCGGCCGGCTTCAAGGACCGACGACGCTTCAGGGACGATGCGTTCTCACTGCTCGATCGCGCGTCATTGGTGAGCGACCCCCGCGATTTCCGGCCGCTTTGAGCAGATGCACGTCGAGATCACCGCTGAGCTCGGTGACCGCGCGATCGTCGAACGACGTTGCGACGTCCCGATGGGAAAGCCGGAGCCACCAGTGCCAGAGGAGCAAGTGATGGACAAATTCCGCAGCCTGACAGCCGACGTTGTCGGCCGCGAAAAGGCAATGGCGGCCGAAAGCGCGATTACAGCCGCCAGTCAATGTCATGTCCGCAAGCTTGATAGCGTTATTGTCACCGCAACACGTCAATCTCGCCGAGACTGCGCGTTCTGGTTCCGATCCGCGCTGATCGCGC
>NZ_JAFAVV010000896.1 GCF_019242285.1 Bradyrhizobium sp. | reverse complement strand
TTCGAGCCCGCGACCACAACCAAGGCAACCCAAGTTGTCGGCACCGCACGCTCGGCAGGCAAACCATCCAAGCCAATATTTTCTGTCTGAGCTTGGTGCTTTGTATCTTCTTTGCAAAGCACTTCAGCGTCGCCGCGGAAGTCGTCTTTCTGGCTGAACCAGTCAAACTTCCGGTAGGGCGCAGCACAAAGTCATTGATGCTCCGGGCAACTTCCGATCGGGATCGCAAGCTGCGACGCCGTCATCGGCAGGATTGCTGGGGGCGCCCGATGTATGCTATTGTCATACACGAACCGTCTCATGGGAACACGCGTTATGACCACCTTGGTGCTAAGCGTTCGGGTCAACGAAGAAGAACGCGCCCTCCTGGAGGCCGCGTCGACATTGGCGCGTACCAGCCTTAGCGATTTTATCCGGCGCAAGGCCCTCGACGCGGCCGAGGCCGACATCCTCGAGCGGCGGGTCGTCACCATCCCGGCCAAGGACTGGGAAGCGTTCGAGGCTTGGGCGAACCGTCCTCCGGAAGAGATAGCCGGACTCAAGGACCTCGCGCGCACGGCGCCAACGTGGCAGAAGTAACGCTACCGCGTCCCCTTTCCGAAACAGACGATCGGGCCCGATTTGATTGCGGCCGGGAATCGTTGAACCATTGGTTCGAGCGCCACGCCTGGGCCAACCATGTCGCCGGCATCTCGCGCACCAATATCATCTGCGACGCCGCCACGGCCGCGATCGTCGGTTACGTAACCCTGAGCGCCGCGCAGGTCGAGCGGGCATTCCTGCCGAAGTCGCAGCAGCGCAACAAACCCGACCCCGTGCCGGCGACATTGCTCGGCCAACTTGCGATTCACAGGGATCATCAAGGAAGGGGCCACGCCCGTTCGCTTCTTTTATTCGCGCTACGCACGGCGCTCAGAGCTTCCAGGGAGATTGGCAGCTTCGGTGTTGTCACGCATCCGATCGATGATTCCGTGCGCGCGTTCTATGGACGATGGGGATTTCAAGATTTGCCCTTCGAGCCTCACCGCGCAATGATCGTGCGGATGGTCGATCTGGAACGAAGCGGGATAGGCTGACGAACCCGTCAGGACCGTGAACAGGCCTGCATTCTACCGCGGTTCGCGGAAAAGGACCCAAGGGTTCTTTCGATCGATCCGGCGGCTTTTCCCTCACCGTTTATCGGCCCTCGCGCGCCTCGAGGCTCGCCGAGTTCTCACCCGTGCGCCGCTGTCGCCAATATTGACGCAGCATCGCGACCGTGCCGCCGAGGAAGTAGCCGGTGGTCGCACCTGACACCGCACGGCCGATCACGGTCGCGATGGAGTGGCCATCGGGATCGATGGCCGCGATCACCGCGACCGCATATTGCAGGGCGAAGACCGTGAGGTTGCGGATCAGCGGGATCACGCTGCCCGGCCGGGTGATCTGTCCCGTCGCTTGGTCCAGATCGAAAGGCTTTGCCGTGCCGAAGCCAACCAGCGCCATCACCAGCGCGGCCGCAATCCAGGACACGAGCGGCCAGGCGCTGTCATGGGAGCGCGAGACGAGCCGCGACGCGCCCCAGACGATGAAGATCGCCGGCACGATGAGCGAGCGGGACATCCTCGTGGTCCGCGGCTGCATGGCCTTGATGCCCCGCCACACCAGATAGAAGAGCAGCGGCCACACCCAGAGCGGGGTGTGGATCAATATCTGATAGGCGAAACGCATGGCCGCTCCGCTGATCTGCCCATACGTGCCGAACATCAGTCCCCAACAAGAGCTAGAGCCGATCGACAATCCGCAGGAGCTGGTTGGCAAACGAAATCATGTCGACGACCTCGCGTGGGTCTTCGAAATCGATCTCATGATGCGAACTCGGATTCTTGCAGAAAGAGATAGCACCGGCGAACAGCTCTCGCGCGGCCTTCCTCCCCTCCGCATCACCGGCCATCAGCGGCCCGTTCTCGCCAAAGGCCTTCAGCATCAGGCCACGTCCGTATTCGGACCTGAAGCCGCTTTTCTTCCGAACGCGGGTCTCCACCTCCTTGAACGCGCGGAAGACCGCCGTATCGTAGTCGCCGCGCGAGAACAACGGCTTGACGTAGCGCACCAGCGCGGCGTCGAAGTGGTCGGGGAAGAGGTTTGCCTTGCGCCAGGCGTCGAGATCATCGAGCTGCGCGACCGCTTCGCCTGCACGCGTGACGAAGTGGTTCTGGCCGTACATGTCGTTCGGCGCCAAAGCCAGGAATCCTTCGCGCGTCAGCCAACTCCAGGCCTCCATGAAACGGAATGCGACCTGGCCGCCCGCAACCATTTGCAGGAAGTTGAACCGGTTCGTCTCAGCGCGTCCCCTCGTCATGTATTTGAGCAGGTGCATGCCCAGGTCCTCAGGCGCCATCTGCAGCAGTTCCGCCACCGGCGGGAAGTTGCGCATCATCGCATCGATCTGGTCTTGATTGGCCATCGCGCAGGCTCTCAATACTGCCAGAGCGGCGTCTGCGGCAGCCCGAGCACTTTTATCCAAGCGTCGTAGCTGTTCTGCACGATCCACAGCAGCGCATACTTGTTACCGTCGTTGCGGGTGATCGTCACTTGCTCCTGCCCACCATATTTCTGCTCGCCGTAGCGCATTTCTCCCCAGCCGTTGCCGATGGACACGATCGCTGCTGCGCCGGTAATCGTCGCCGACGGCCGCGACAGCACGAAGTGCTTGAACGCGTCGGCGGCGTCGTGCAGCAGGTCGGTGTCTGGTCCCGGCACGGTGCCGCGGTCGAACACACAGACGGCGCGGAGGGCCTGCCGGATGGCGCCGAGGTCGGCGAAGCGGGGCGCCGTGTCGACCAGGACGACGTCGGCCAGATGGTGGAGCTCAGTAGCGGCAGTGCGTGCCGTCCGCACAACCTCGCCGCGGGCGGCGTCTATCGCCGCCGCGTCTTTGCAGTGGTTGGTCCGATCCAGCGCCCGCTCGGCGTCGATGTAGTTCCGTAGCGCAGGGCGGACGATGTTGTCGAGGTGGTCGTTGACGGCTCGCATGTGATCACTCGCCTCGCGTTGCCTTCTTAATGAACCTCGCCTCGGTCGGCTCGAACTTGCCGACGTGCATCCAGTCGTTACCGATCCGGTTGACGGCGGGACAAATGCGGGCGAGCCGGTTGGCGAAACTGTTGCGCGACGCCTGGTCGTTTGTCAGCCGCACCATGTGCCGGCCGCCGATATCCGAGAACGATTTCACCTGGCCTACCTGCACCATGACGGTCTTCTTCGGGTGCGCGCCCAGCGCTAGACCGGCCTCGAACAGCACGTTAGGGCGCGCCTGCCCCTGCTGCTTGCCTTCCGTTGACCGCTCGCCTGGTTTCACGAATTGATCCTTGAGCTGAGCTAGGTCATCGGGCGTGAATAGCACTACAATGGCCTCGGCCTTGTCCATCACGATGTCGAGTACGTCGCCGACGTAAGGATTCCCCTGCTTGGCCTCGTCGATCGCATGGTCCCATTCGAGCGGGTGCAGGCCGAGCGCACGCAGGAACTCGAAGATCGACTGCCGTAGCGCGCTGTCGCGGCCGTGGACGACGAATACGGTGTTGTCCTTGGTGCGCTTGGCCGGCTTCTTCGATGCAGCCGCCCGTCGGCGCGGCGGCTCAGGGTCTCGGCGGGGCTCTTCGTCAGGATCCTGGCGCACATGACCACCGCCCCCCAGGTAGCGCCGGACCTCGGCGCGCTGCACCTCCGTCGAATACTTGGTGACATTCAAGCCTTCGCGCATGCCGAGCAGCAGCGCCGCCATCGGCCGCTCAAGACCGGTCTCGTTCACGACGCGCTGGATGCGCGTGTAGATCGCGTTCTGCTCGACGCCGAGATGGCTCCTCAGCCGATCGATGAGGTCTTGATTGATGCGTGCCACGTTACTTCTTATTCTTGCGGTGGCGGGCGACGTTGATGTAGTTAGGGCCGACGTCGAGGAGGTCGGCGATCTCGCGGGCGGTGAAGCCGCAAGCGTCTAGCTTCAGCGCCGCCGAGTCCTTGTCCATCTCTTTCGTCGCGATTAGCGCCAAGAGACCAGCGATCTTATCGAGCGTTGGCGAAGCCTTCTCCGAGGCTTCATCATCGCTTGAGGCGGTGCGCTTTCTTGCTCCCTGCTTTGCCATTCTTCGCCTTCTTGTCTCTGTTGAACTTCAGGACGCGGACGGATCCCGGCGTCGAGCCGGCGGCCACCGAGGCGTCCTCGTGCGAAAGCCCGAGCGCCTGCAGGAAGTCGACCTTCGGGAGGGTTTCCTTGAATCTATCTGGGTCGTGCCTGATCGCGTCGGCCAAGCACAGATAGGCCAAGCTCTTCCCGATAACCGGGAGCCAGCTCGCAAAATCCGGGGCATCTTCGGTCATGCATGTACCTGCGGGGTCAAGCGAATCGCGGCCGAATGGTGACGACCACAAGTTCCAAAGACAAGTAGTTCCGTGTGTGATATCCTCAAAAAAACGATTCGTTTTCAGACACTTGAGTCCCTTCGCGGCAGCGACATGGCCGTCGGATGGCGGTCCCCCCCGCCCGACCAAGACTCTCGCTGCGGCAGCTTGGCCTAGCGGAGCGCGCCTACAGCGGCGCCGCGCTCTCGCCCCGCACACTCGATAGCTTCGAGGCCCGCGATGCTGCGACGATCACCACCGCGATCAGGCCGATCACCAGCGTGCAGATCGCGTTGATCTCGGGCTTCACCCCGAGCCGCACCTCCGAATAGATTCGGATCGGCAGGGTCGCCGAACCGGGGCCGGTGGTGAAGCTCGCGATCACGAGATCGTCGAGCGACAGCGTGAAAGCCAGCATCCAGCCCGCGGCAATCGCAGGCAGGATCAGCGGCAGGGTCACGGCGATGAAGGCGCGCAAGGGATCGCAGCCGAGGTCCATCGCGGCCTCCTCGAGGCTGCGGTCGAGCGAGCCGAGGCACGACTGCACGACGACCGCGACGAAGCACATCGTGAGCGTGGTGTGCGCGACGGTAACGGTCCAGAAGCCGCGCTCGGCGTTGAGCGCGACGAACAGCAACAGCAGCGACAGGCCGGTGATGACCTCGGGCATCACCATCGGCGCGTAGACGAGGCCCGTGAACAGCCGCCGTCCCCGGAAGGCCCCGTGCCGCTCCAGCGCCAGCGCGGCGAGCGTGCCGAGCGCGGTGGCGACGAGGCTCGACAGCAGCGCCACCCGCAGCGACACCCAGGCCGCCTCGATCAGCGGGCGGTCGGCGAACAGG
>NZ_JAFAVV010000578.1 GCF_019242285.1 Bradyrhizobium sp. | reverse complement strand
CCAGCGCGAAGTGCGGCGGCGGGCAGTCCGGCAGCACCACCTGCTGCACGAAGGTCTCGACGTCGACCTCGAAATCGGAAAAGTGGCGCACATAGCCCTTGCGCGGATCGCGCAGACGCCGGGAGGAATGTCCCTGGCCGCGGAAGTCGGTCATGGCCACTGCGAAGCCGCGGTCGCGCAGGTCGCGCACGGTCTCGAAATATTTCTCGATCGGCTCGGCGCGGCCGGGAAAGACGCAGACCGTGCCCTTGCGTCCGGCCGGCGGCGCCCAGCGCGCAAAGCGCAGCTCGGCGCCGTCGGGAGTGCGGATCGTGCCGGTCACCACGTTTTCCGGCACGGGGTTGGCGGGAATCGAGACGAGCATGAGGCTGAAATCGGCTAGGTCGAACTGTGCGGAAAACAAGGGGGAAACGTCGAAAAAGGCCGCATCTCCCGCCCTCTTGAACGCCGTCTCGTTCCTCCCATATCACCAACGTGCAGGCCACCACCAGCTTTTCGCAACGGCTAGAGGCTGGGGCTGCACGGACGAAGGCCCGGCCCGATGGCGGGCGGGTTACCCGAAACAGTCGCTCAATGGAGGACTTGATCCATGCGTACCTACGACCTTACCCCGTTCTATCGTTCCACCATCGGCTTCGACCGTCTCTTCTCCCTGCTCGACCAGTCGGCCGCCGACGGCAGCCCCGGCTATCCGCCCTACAATATCGAGCGGACCGGTGAGAACGCCTACCGTATCACCGTCGCGGTCTCCGGCTTCGCCAAGGAAGAGCTTTCCATCGTCGCGAAGGAGAACACGCTGACGATCAAGGGCGAGAAGGCTGCCAGCGAGAACGGCAGCAAGTCCGAAGTGCTGTATCGCGGCATCGCCGCCCGCGCCTTCGAGCGCGCATTCCAGCTCGCCGATTTCGTCGTGGTGAAGAACGCCTCGCTGGAGCACGGCCTGCTCCATGTCGATCTCGTCCGCGAGATCCCCGAGGCCAAGAAGCCCCGCAACATTCCGATCGGATCGGTCACCCCTGCGCCGCAGGTGGTCGATGGCTCGGCCGAGAAGGCCGCCGCCTGATCCGTCCGGCTTCCGATCCACAACCGATCAACGAAAACGCCCCGGGAGATCGGGGCGTTTTTGTATGCATGACGCTACGCTTACCTTTACGCATTGACGCTACGCTACTCGAGATCCTGCACCTTCGGCATTGGCTGTGTCGGCTGGACCGCCCCCGCCGGCGGTGCGGGCGGCTTGGCCTGCGGCGCCGCCGCCACGGTCGCCGCCGGCGCTGCCGCCTCGGCGGGCTTCTTCACGACCGCGGCTGATTGCTGCGGGGCATGAGCTGGCGCCGGCGCAGCGGCGACCGGCGGCTTGTCTGCCGGCAGCGGTGCAGAACGGTTGGCGAACCGCGGTGCCAGGATGACGGTGGGTGGCCGCATCGTGCCTTGCGGGACGCTCTGGCTCGCTGCGATCGGCGGCAGCGGACCGGCGGCGCCCCGCGGCGGCACCAGCGCCGAGGAGGGCCCCATCCTGTTATAGGCGTCGCCCCAGTGAGACGCGGGCGTGAAACGGATGATCCGGCCGTTGCGGCCGTCGATGACGAGGCGGCCGTCCTCGCCGTTGCGGTCGATCACGGAGACCACGTAGAGGTTGCCGCGCTGCCGTGGAATGCCCAGTGGCGAGAAGCCGTTGTCGCGCAGCACGGCATAGACCTCCGGCACCGGGATCAGCGGCGGCCCATAGCCATATTGCGGTTGGGCATAGCCCTCTTCCGGCGGGGCGTAACGGTCGTCCCGGTAGCCGTAGTCGCGCCGATAGGCGTAGTCCCGTTCATCGCCATAGCCCGGACCTGGACCCGGACCATAATAGCCATAAGGACGCGGCACCGGCGCCGGCGGAAGGGGCGGAGGCGGCGCTTCCTCGACATAGGGGCCGGGTCCATCGAAATCGGAGACCGCGCGTGGCCCTGCCACCTGGGCATGGGCGGACGTTGCCGCCAAAATCAACCCGGCCGATACGGCCCATCCTGCCAACAGCTTCATTGCCCTGCTCCTGTGAAGCCCCCGCGGCAAATTCTCTGCTGATTCCGGCGGTCCTTGGGCGGCACGACGGCGTCCTTGCCCCAAATTGACGAAATCGCGTGCTACAGCCCCGGTTGTGTCAGCGCGGAAGCGACTTTCACGCGCTTGTGTGATAGACAAAAATTTGGCATGGTGCGAGTTAGGACAGGAACACTGTCTCAATTTCGAAGCGGCCCGGCATGGGGATTGCAGCGGGTGCGAGGGCCGCAACGAAATTTCGGCGTGTAGGTCGCGCCGATAAGGTCATGGGGTGAGGACGTCCATCAGGACGACGAACGCCTGGCCTGAATTCTGAAAATGCGGCTCGCTTTGCGGACGAGCGGTGGCCCCTGGGGGTGCCGCGGAACGCCCAAGGTGCGCCGGACAAACAACGGTGGGGGCTTGTTATTGCGTCGGCCGGACGGAGAGGACTGAACATGAGCGGGTCGGAGATCGAGCGACGAACCATCGGGGCCAACGGCGTGGCGGCGACCATGGACTCGAAACCGGCCGATTCCACGCCCCCTGAGCATAGCTGGCGCCCGCCGGCCGAAGGCCTCTACGATCCCGCGCTGGAGAAGGATTCCTGCGGCGTCGGCTTCATCGCCGACATCAAGGGCCGCAAGTCGCACCAGATCATCGCCGACGCGCTCAACATCCTCTGCAATCTCGAGCACCGCGGCGCGGTCGGCGCCGACCCGCGCTTCGGCGACGGCGCCGGCATCCTGGTGCAGATCTCGCACGCCTTCTTCGCGCGCAAGGCGTCGGAGCTCGGCTTCGCGCTGCCGCAGCCCGGCGAATACGCCATCGGCGCGCTGTTCATGCCGAAGGAATTGTCCTGGCGCAAGGTGATCCAGAGCATCATCGCCGACCAGATCAAGGCCGAAGGCTTGAAACTGCTCGGCTGGCGCGACGTGCCGACCGACAATTCCTCGCTCGGCGTCACCGTCAAGCCGACCGCGCCCTATCACATGCAGGTCTTCATCGGCCGCAACGGCGTGGCCAAGACCGATGACGACTTCGAGCGCCGGCTCTACATCCTGCGCAAGTCGATCTCGCAGGCGATCTATCAGCGCCGCGACCGCGGCATGGCCGGCTATTATCCCTGCTCGATGTCGTGCCGCACCGTGATCTACAAGGGCATGTTCCTGGCCGACCAGCTCGGCAAGTATTATCCCGACCTGCACGAGAAGGATTTCGAGAGCGCGCTCGCGCTGGTGCACCAGCGCTTCTCGACCAACACGTTCCCGACCTGGTCGCTGGCGCATCCCTACCGGATGATCGCGCATAATGGCGAGATCAACACGCTGCGCGGCAACGTCAACTGGATGGCGGCGCGGCAGGCTTCGGTCTCGTCCGACCTCTATGGCAAGGACATCACGCGGTTGTGGCCGATCTCCTACGAAGGCCAGTCCGACACCGCCTGCTTCGACAACGCGCTCGAATTCCTGGTGCAGGGCGGCTACTCGCTGGCCCATGCGGTGATGATGATGATTCCGGAGGCCTGGGCCGGCAATCCGCTGATGGACGAGAAGCGCCGCGCCTTCTACGAATATCATGCCGCGCTGATGGAGCCGTGGGACGGGCCGGCGGCGATCGCCTTCACCGACGGCCGGCAGATCGGCGCCACGCTGGACCGCAACGGCTTGCGGCCGGCGCGCTATCTCGTCACCCGCGACGATCGCATCGTGATGGCGTCCGAGATGGGCGTGCTCAAGATCCCGGAGGACCAGATCGTCACCAAGTGGCGCCTGCAGCCGGGCAAGATGCTGCTGGTCGATCTCGAGCAGGGCCGGCTGATCCCCGACGACGAGATCAAGGCGTCGCTGGCCCAGAGCCATCCCTACAAGGAATGGCTCGACCGCACCCAGATCGTGCTGGAGGAATTGCCGGACGCGCCGGCCAAGGCCGTGCGCTCCAACCTGCCGCTGCTCGACCGGCAGCAGGCCTTCGGCTACAGCCAGGAAGACATCAACATCCTGATGACGCCGATGGCCTCCACCGGCGAGGAAGCCACGGGATCGATGGGCAACGACACGCCGATCTCGGCGCTGTCGGACAAGGCGAAGCCGCTCTTCACCTATTTCAAGCAGAATTTCGCCCAGGTCACCAACCCGCCGATCGACCCGATCCGCGAGGAGCTCGTGATGAGCCTCGTCTCGATCATCGGGCCGCGGCCGAACCTGTTCGACCTCAAGGGACTGGCCTCGACCCAGCGGCTCGAGGTGCGCCAGCCGATCCTGACCGACGTGGACCTGGAGAAGATCCGCTCGATCTCCGACATCGCCGAGACCCATTTCCGCTCGCGCACGCTCGACACCACCTTCCACGCCGGCCTCGGCGCCTCGGGCATGGAGCATGTGCTGGACGAGCTCTGCGCCCGCGCGGAGGCCGCGGTGCGCGAGGGCGTCAACATCATCATCCTGTCGGACCGCATGGTGGGCTCGGACCGGATTCCGATCCCCTCGCTGCTCGCCTGCGCCGCCGTACATCATCATCTGATCCGCACCGGCCTGCGCACCTCGGTCGGCCTCGTCGTCGAATCCGGCGAGCCGCGCGAAGTGCATCACTTCGCCTGCCTCGCCGGCTACGGCGCCGAGGCGATCAATCCCTATCTCGCCTTCGAGACCATCATCGCGATGAAGGACCGCCTGCCGGCGGCGCTCGACGACTATGAGATCGTCAAGCGCTACATCAAGTCGATCGGCAAGGGCCTGCTCAAGGTGATGTCGAAGATGGGCATCTCCACCTACCAGTCCTATTGCGGCGCGCAGATCTTCGACGCGGTCGGGCTGAAGGCCGATTTTGTCGGCAAATTCTTTGCCGGCACCCACACCCGCATCGAGGGCGTCGGCCTCGCCGAGATCGCCGAGGAATCGGTGCGCCGCCATGCCGACGCGTTCGGTGACGCCCAGGTCTATCGCGGCGCGCTCGACGTCGGCGGCGAATATGCCTACCGCACCCGCGGCGAGGACCATGCCTGGACCGCGGAATCGGTCTCTGCCCTGCAGCACGCGGTGCGCGGCAATTCCAGGGACCGCTACCGCGCCTTCGCAAAAATCCTGAACGAGCAGTCCGAGCGGCTCCTGACCCTGCGCGGCCTGTTCCGGATCAAGGCCGCCGAGGAGGAGAAGCGCAAGCCGGTGCCGCTCGACCAGGTCGAGCCGGCCAAGGACATCGTCAAGCGCTTCGCCACCGGCGCGATGAGCTTCGGCTCGATCTCCCGCGAGGCGCACACCACGCTCGCGATTGCGATGAACCGGATCGGCGGCAAGTCCAACACCGGCGAGGGCGGCGAGGAAGCCGACCGCTTCAAGCCGCTGCCGAACGGCGATTCCATGCGCTCGGCGATCAAGCAGGTGGCCTCCGGCCGCTTCGGGGTGACGACCGAATATCTCGTCAACTCCGACATGATGCAGATCAAGATGGCGCAGGGCGCCAAGCCCGGCGAAGGCGGCCAATTGCCCGGCCACAAGGTGGACGCCACCATCGCGCGGGTGCGGCATTCGACGCCGGGCGTCGGCCTGATCTCGCCGCCGCCGCATCACGACATCTATTCGATCGAGGACCTGGCACAGCTCATCTACGACCTCAAGAACGTCAACCCGGAAGGCCTGGTCTCCGTCAAGCTCGTCTCGGAAGTCGGCGTCGGCACGGTCGCAGCCGGAGTGGCAAAAGCGCGCGCCGACCATGTCACCATCGCGGGCTTCGAGGGCGGCACCGGCGCCTCGCCGCTGACCTCGATCAAGCACGCCGGCTCGCCCTGGGAGATCGGCCTCGCCGAGACCCACCAGACGCTGGTGCGGGAGCGGCTGCGCAGCCGCATCGCGGTCCAGGTCGATGGCGGCTTCCGCACCGGCCGGGACGTCGTGATCGGCGCCCTGCTCGGCGCCGACGAGTTCGGCTTCGCCACTGCGCCTTTGATCGCGGCCGGCTGCATCATGATGCGCAAGTGCCATCTCAACACCTGCCCGGTCGGTGTTGCGACCCAGGACCCGGTGCTGCGCAAGCGCTTCACCGGCCAGCCCGAGCACGTCATCAACTACTTCTTCTTCGTCGCCGAGGAGGTCCGCGAGATCATGGCGGGGCTCGGCTTCCGCTCTTTCGACGAGATGATCGGCCAGACCCAGATGCTCGACCAGAGCAAGCTGCTCGCGCATTGGAAGGCCAAGGGGCTCGACTTCTCGAAGCTGTTCGTGCGCCAGAAGGAGGAGCGCGGCCAGAAGATCTATCATTCCGAGCCGCAGAACCATCACCTGGAGGCCGTGCTCGACCGCACCCTGATCGCGCGGTCGCAGGTCGCGCTCGATCGCGGCGCGCCGGTCAGGTTCGAGAGCGAGATCAACAACACCAACCGCTCGGCCGGCGCCATGCTGTCGGGCCGGGTCGCGAAGATCTACGGTCACGCCGGGCTGCCGCACGACACCATAACCGTCGGCTTGAAGGGCACCGCGGGCCAGGCCTTCGGCGCGTGGCTCGCGCAGGGCGTCACCTTCGATCTCGAGGGCGAAGCCAACGACTATGTCGGCAAAGGCCTTTCCGGCGGCAAGATCATCGTCCGGCCGCCGCACAATTCCGGCATCGTGCCGGAGGAGTCGATCATCGTCGGCAACACCGTGCTGTACGGCGCGATCGAGGGCGAGTGCTATTTCCGTGGCATCGCCGGCGAGCGTTTCGCCGTGCGCAATTCCGGCGCGGTCGCGGTGGTCGAAGGCGCGGGCGACCATTGCTGCGAATACATGACCGGCGGCATCGTGGTGGTGCTCGGCAAGACCGGGCGGAACTTCGCGGCCGGCATGTCCGGCGGCGTCGCTTATGTGCTGGACCAGGCCGGCGATTTCGAGAGACTATGCAATCTCGCGATGGTCGAGCTCGAGCCCGTGGTCTCGGAGGAGATGGTCAACGAGGCTTTCTATCATCATGCCGGCGATCTCGAGGCCCATGGCCGCGTCGACGTGTTCCGGAACCTGCTCGAAGCCGATGTCGAGCGGCTGCAGGTGCTGATCACCCGCCATGCCAAGGCGACCGGTTCGACACGCGCCGCCGAAATTCTGGCGAACTGGAAGGATTACGTGCCGAAGTTCCGCAAGGTGATGCCGGTCGAGTATCGCCGCGCGCTGAAGGAGTTGCAGGCCAACGCCGACGCCGAGCCGAAGATCGCGATCGGGGCGTAGTCGAGGACAACGGCGTCATTGCGAGCGCAGCGAAGCAATCCATGGGCGCGCGACGGAGAGATGGATTGCTTCGGAGCTGACGCTTCTCGCAATGACCGGAGAAACAAGAGTTTTGCAGGGGCTTCAGGTTTGATGGGCAAGGTTACGGGTTTCCTCGAAATCGAGCGGCACGACCGCAAGTACACGCCGGTCACCGAGCGCCTGAAGCACTTCCACGAATTCGTGGTGCCGCTGTCGGAGAAGGAGACGCGCGACCAGGCCGCGCGCTGCATGAATTGCGGCATCCCCTACTGCCACGGCACCGGCTCGGTGGCGCCGGGCACGCCGGGCTGCCCGGTCAACAACCAGATCCCCGATTTCAACGACCTCGTCTATCAGGGCAATTGGGAAGAAGCGTCGCGCAACCTGCACTCGACCAACAATTTCCCCGAATTCACCGGCCGAATCTGCCCCGCGCCCTGCGAGGCCTCCTGCACGCTGAACATCGACGACAACCCGGTCACCATCAAGACCATCGAATGCGCGATCGTGGATCGCGCTTTCGAGAACGGCTGGGTCAGGCCGGAGATCGCCGAGGACAAGACCGGCAAG
>NZ_JAFAVV010000577.1 GCF_019242285.1 Bradyrhizobium sp. | reverse complement strand
GCAATGGCTCGGCGGCGCGCCGTACCAGCTCGAGGTGCCGCATGTCGGCAGCGTCGGCATCGAGCAGTATCTGCTGCTGATCGGGCTCGCCCTGATCGCGAGCGCGATCGGCATCGCCGTGATGCGCAGCTCCTCCGTATTCGAGCGGCTGTTCGCGCAATCCTGGGTCCCGATCTGGCTCAGGCCGGTGATCGGCGGCCTCTGCGTCGGCGGCATGGCGATCATCACGCCGCAGGTGCTGGCGGCCGGCCATGGCGCGATGGTGCTCGACCTGCACAAGGAGATGGCGATCAGCCTGATCTGCATCGTCATTGCGCTGAAGGTGGTCGCCTGCCTGATCTCGCTGGCGTCGGGCTTCCGCGGCGGCCTGTTCTTCGCCTCGCTGTTCGTCGGCAGCCTGCTCGGAAAATTGTTCGCGGCAACCCTGGTCTGGAGCGGGCTCAATCTCGCGGTCGATCCCGTGGTCAGCATGCTGACGGGAATGGCGACGCTCGGGGTCGCAATCGTCGGCGGGCCGTTGACGATGTCGTTCCTGGTGCTGGAGCTGACGCGCAGCGTCGACGTCACCGCGGTGGTCCTCGCCGGCTGCATCGTCACCAGCATCTTCGTCCGCTTCATGTTCGGCCATTCGTTCTCGACCTGGCGCCTGCACCTGCGCGGCGAGACCATCCGCAGCGCCAACGACGTCGGCTGGCTGCGCAATCTCACCGTCGAGCGCATGATGCGAACCGACGTCGGCAAGGTTCCGACCACGACCACGATCGCCGCCTGCCGGCGCGAATTCGTGCTGGGATCGCGGCCGGCGATCGTGGTCGTCAACAATTCCAACGACTATTGCGGCGTGGTGCTGCTGCCCGAGTTGTATTCCGGGGAGCTCGATTCGATCGCCGACGACATCCAGGTGGTCGAGCTCGCGAAATACACCGATGTCGCGCTGCTTCCGGAGATGAACGTGAAGACCGCGATGAAGATCTTCGACGACGCCGAGGCCGAGATCCTCGCCGTGCTGGAATCGGAGGAAAGCCGCAAGGTCATCGGGTTCCTGACCGAGTCGTTCGCGCGGCGACGCTATGTCGACGAGATCGACCAGGCGACGCGCGGCGTGCTCGGCGCGCTCTCTTGACGCGAGCCGCGATCCGGCATCTCTTCCGGCCCAGGTCTTCCTGCCTAGAGCTTTTTCCGTTCCGATGGAATCGGAACGGAAGCTCTAGCTTCTTTGTTTTGACGCGTTTTCTTCACGCGAACCGGTATCCACTTCGCTCGAAAACGCTCTAAAGTCGCGTTGATCCCGCACGGAGAACGAAAATGCTGGCACACCTGCCGATCGTCATTCTCGCCGGTCTGCCGCTTGCGCGTGTGGCCGACGATGTTCCGAAGTTCGACATCACGGCGCAGTGCCGCACCGAAGGCGGAACGCCGGCCCAGCAGCAGCATTGTGCCGATGACGAGGCGCAGGCCCGCCAGGAACTTCAGGCCGAGTGGGTCCAGTTCATGACCTCCGACAAGATGGTCTGCCTGCGGCAGAGCAATGCGGGCAGCACCGGCAGCTATGTCGAGCTCCAGACCTGCCTCGAAACGGCCCGCGACTCGCGGCCGTCGCGATAGCGCCGCGATCACGCGCATTCGCACGTAATTTGATCGCGGCAGGGTGAACATCCGCCTCGGCGGCCATTATGATGGCGGAAGGCGGGCTCATGACGGGAATGGCCAGGATGCCGGGGCGTTCGATCGCAGTGGGACTGTCGGCCATCTGGTTGGTCGGCGCTCTTGCGGGCGCAGCCTCGGCGCAGGAGTTGCGCGGCAAGGACGCCTTCGGCAACTGGCAGGCCGACAAGCCCGGCACGAGCCGCCTGATCAGGCCCGAGGATCTGCCTCTCCCGGGCGCGACGCCTTCGTCGGCCAATGTCTCGCGCGTGGTGCGGCGGCCCGCCGAGGCGATCCCGCAGGTGCCGGACGGCTTCAAGGTCGAACTGTTCGCCGACGGCCTGAGCGGCCCGCGCATCATCCGCGTCGCGCCGAACGGCGACGTTTTTGTCGCCGAGACCCGGGCCGGACGCATCCATGTGTTTCGTGCTCCCGACGGCGCGGCGAAGCCTTCGGAGAATCAGGTCTATGCCGGCGGGCTGCGGCAGCCGTTCGGCATCGCGTTCTTCCCGGCCGGCGACGATCCGCAATGGGTCTATGTCGCCAATACCGACTCCGTCGTCCGTTTTCCGTATCATTCCGGCGACCTGAAGGCTTCCGGGGCGCCTGAGACCGTGGTCGCAAGACTGCCGACCGGCGGCCATTCGACTCGCGATCTCGCGTTCACGCCGGATGGCAAGCGCATGCTGGTGTCGATCGGCTCCGACAGCAATGTCGGCGAGGGCATGGGCCGGCCGCCGGGCGGCCTCGAAGCCTGGATCAGGGAGCATCCGCTCGGCGCCGCCTGGGGCTATGACGCCGGTCGCGCCGCGGTGCTGGCCTTCGATCCCGACGGCAAGAACCAGGCGATTTTCGCCACCGGCATCCGCAACTGCGTCGGCCTCGCGATCCAGCCGCAGACCGGCACGCCCTGGTGCTCGACCAACGAGCGCGACGGCCTCGGCGACAATCTCGTGCCGGACTATGTGACACGGGTTCGCGAGGGCGCATTCTATGGCTGGCCCTGGTACTATATCGGCGACCATGAGGATCCACGGCTTCGCGGCGCCCGCCCCGACCTGAAGGACAAGATCACCGTGCCCGACGTGCTGTTGCAGGCGCATTCGGCGTCGCTGGGGCTGGCCTTCTATCAAGGCAGCAGTTTCCCGGCCGAATACCAGGGCGATGCCTTCGCCGCCGAGCACGGGTCGTGGAACCGCTCGACCCGCACCGGCTACAAGGTCATCCGCATCCGCCTCAAGGACGGCGTTCCCACCGGCGAGTACCAGGATTTCGTCACCGGCTTCGTCGTCAACGACGACAATGTCTGGGGCCGGCCGGTCGGGGTCGCGGTCGCCCATGACGGCGCGTTGCTGGTCTCCGAGGACGGCAACGGCACCATCTGGCGGGTGACCCACTGATCGCCTGGGACAAAGGCGTGGAGCCATGATCGCGGCGCAGCGATCGTGCCCTTGCTAGAGCTTTTTCCGTTCCGATGGAATCGGAACGGAAGCGCTAGCTTCTTTGTTTTGACGCGTTTTCTTCACGCGAACCGGTATCCACTTCGCTCGAAAGCGCTCTAACCGCGCCGCACGCTGGCGCCGCCGTCGACCGGCAGGGTCACGCCGGTGATGAAATTGGCTTCGTCGGAGGCGAGAAACAGCGCGGCGTTGGCGACGTCCCAGCCGGTGCCCATCTTCTTGCGCAGCGGCACCTGGCGGTCGCGCTCGGCCTCGACCTCGGCGCGGGTCTTGTGCCATTCGCGGGCGCGGGTATCGACCGCCATCGGCGTGTTCATCAGGCCGGGCAGGATGACGTTGGCGCGGATGCCATATTGCGCATTCTGATAGGCGAGCTGTTCGGTAAAGGCGATCATGGCCGCCTTGGTCGCCTTGTAGGTGACATAAGGATAGGTGGTGATCGCGGCCATCGACGAGATGTTGATGATGCTGCCCGCGCCCTGGTCGCGCATGATCGGGATCACCTGCTTCGCCGCCAGGATGCAGCTCTTGAGGTTGATCGCGACGCAGCGGT
>NZ_JAFAVV010000241.1 GCF_019242285.1 Bradyrhizobium sp. | reverse complement strand
TTGCTCAACACAGGCGCCTCGAAGTGGAACGATCCGAAGAACAACAAATGGACCATGGCCGGCCTGCCGCTCTATCCGACCGAGGGCCGCATTCTTGCGAGGCACGTGCTCAACGTGCGGCCCGAGGCGAAGATCGGCATCCTCTACCAGAACGACGATTTCGGCCGCGACTTCCTGGGTCCCTTCAAGAAGACGCTGGCCGATTCCGGCGGCAAGGCCCAGGTGATCATGGAGCAGACCTACGATCTCAGCGATCCCACGGTCGATTCGCAGCTCATCAATCTCTCGAAGTCGGGCGCGGACACGTTCTACAACATCACCACCGGCAAGGCGACGTCGCAATCGGTCCGCAAGGTCGCCGAGCTCGGCTGGAAGCCGCTGCAACTGCTCTCCGCCGGCTCGACCGGCCGCTCCATCCTCAGCGCCGCCGGCTTCGAGAACGCCACCGGCATCGTCGCGATCCGCTACGCCAAGGACGCCGGCGTGCCGCGCTGGCAGAACGATCCGGAAGCGATGGGTTTTGAGGCGCTGCGCGCCAAATACCTGCCCAATGTCGACCCCGATAACACCATCGCCTATGCCGGCTACGGCCAGGCGGTCACCATGGGCGAGATCCTGCGCCGCTGCGGCGACGAGCTGACCCGCGACAACGTGCTGCAGCAGGCCTCGACCCTGAAGGGCTTTCACTCGCCGTTCTTCCTCGACGGCGTGACGTATGACTACACGCCCGACGACTACACCCCGATGAAGACGCTCTACATCTCGATCTTCAACGGCAAGGACTGGGACATCTCGGACCGGCCCGTGACGGAGTAGGGGCGCTCCGCCGTCGGTTCTCCTCTCCCCCGCTCCTTCGCGGGGAGAGGATTGGGGCGAGGGGCTCTTTCCGCGAAAATGGCGAGAGACAGATTCGTGGAGACAGGCCCCTCATCCGCCGCGGCTTGCGAACGAGGCGCCGAGGGCAATGGGCTGTGGTCCACCGGACACCGGCTCGAAGGCAAGTTTCCAGTTTGGATTGATCGTATCTGATCTTTTTGACATGCTGAAATGGCTGCCCGTGTACGCTCGCCCATTGGCCAGGAGGATCGTCATGCGATCGTTACAATGCATTGCTCTGGGATTCGCAGTCTCCGCGTTGATGACGGCAGGCGCAACCCGCGCCGGTGCCGAAGACGATTCGCTTGGTGTGCGCCTGGTCAACCAGATGAATGCGCTCTACGGCCGGCATCCGGGCGTGCGCGCGAACCACGCCAAGGGCGCCGTGTTCGAGGGCACGTTCACGCCGGCGCAAGGCGCCGACGCACTCAGCTCGGCCGCCTTTCTCAAAGGGGCTCCGACGCCGCTGGTCATCCGCTTCTCGAACGCCGGCGGGGTGCCGGACGCGCCCGATACCGATCCTTCGACCGACCGGATTCGCGGCATGGCGATCAAGTTCAAGCTCCCGGACGGCAGCGAGCAGGACATGATCTGCATCTCGGCCAACGGGTTTCCGGTGGCAAACGGAGACGATTTTCTGGCCCTGCTCCAGGCGGTCGGCGCCAGCGGTCCTGATGTGCCCAAGCCGACGCCGGTCGAAAAATTCCTGGCGGGCCACCCGGCTACGGTCGCCTTCGTCACCGCGCCGAAGCCCGTCGCGGTCAGTTACGGCACGCAGCCCTATTTCGGCATCAACGCGTTCAAGTTCACCAATGCACAAGGCACGAGCAAGTTCGGCCGCTACCGCATCGAGCCCGATGGCGGCCCCGCTTTTGTGAGCGACGAGGAAGCGACGCACCGTTCCCCGAATGCACTCGCCGACAATTTGCGTGCAGCGCTCGACAAGGGACCGGTCAAGTTCCACCTCCGAGTGCAGGTTGCCGCCGCCGATGACCCGACCACCGACGCCACGAAGGTCTGGCCGGACAGCCGGCCAACGGTCGAGCTCGGCGAAATCGCCGTCACCAAGGCGCTGGACACCAAAAAGATCGAGAACGAGCTGCTGTTCATGCCGACCAACCTGACTGGTGGCATCGACGCTTCCGACGACCCGCTGATCAACACGCGCAGCGAGGCCTACGCGGAGTCGTTCGGCCGCCGCACCGCCAAGTAGCAGCACCCGGCGTAGCCCGCATGAGCGTAGCGATATGCGGGTCTGCACACGCCGCGTGATCCCGGATGTCGCTTCGCTCATCCGGGCTACTTGCTGACCGGGATTAGCGCATAGCCGATGCAAAGCATCGGCGTCTCTGAGGACGGCGGCCGCAGGCCGCCTATAACCATCTTCTCGCACAAGAGAAGAAGGATGCTGGCGCGACGTCTTGTAGATCTTGTGAGCGCTCACCGCGATTCCTCCGCTATGTCCATCCCCTTCCGCAAAAATATTTGTATTTCCAATTATCAGAAATAAGGTGTATATTCCCCTCCGTCCCGCCTCCACATGAGGGGCGCTTCGCGATCGTCACGGACGTTGGCGGCGGGATGCGGTGGACGCTTTGGCTTCAGGCG
>NZ_JAFAVV010000209.1 GCF_019242285.1 Bradyrhizobium sp. | reverse complement strand
TGAGGGAGAGCTGGTCCGAACAAGCCCAAGACCCTCGCGGAGACGATCGAAGAGATCGACGGCAGCCGTGTGCAAGGCAATCTCTGGTATTTTGCCCGCTATGTTGGATCACGACATGAGCGGCGTCGTGGCGGTCCCGGGCTCTGTCACTTGCATGGGATGAGACAAGGGTGTGATTTTCGATCGCTGCGTTTACGGTGGCCGTCCGCATCCGATCGTCACAGGCCGGCAAGGCGCTGCCCTTGTCAGAAATCTCACAGATGATGCTTCGTGAGAAGTATCATCGTCGATCGCTTTGGCTGCTGCCAGGCTTCCATTCTGGGTAGGAGTTGCGACCAGCGCATGTTCTGCATTTCGGCTGTTCGCGAAAGCGTCAGGATCGTGAGTTCGAGCGCTCGCGCGCTTTGTGAGGGCATGGCGGCAAGCTTCTGCATGAACGCCGGCAGGTCATGATAGTCCATCGCTTTGTGGCCGCCTCGGATGGTGCCGCCGATGAAGATGGGCACTATTGTTTCGTCGTGGCGCTATGATGCCGCGGCCCGCCATGCGCTCAAATTGGCAGGTCTGCGATGCTCTGCGATCGAGCACCACGCCTCTTGGATCCACTCTATTGAGGAGTGGGCCGGTTACCGCTCAAAAACGGCCATCCCAGGCAGCCTCCCGGACAGACGAGGGGCCAATACCCGACCCGGCGCAATTCATTTTCGCTTTTCCGGAGTCTTTGCGACTTCGCGGGCGCAGTCGATGAAAAGCTGCGCGACGGGGCTGAGTGTGCGGGTCTTCAGGGTGATGATCCCGTTTGGCACGCGGGCCCTTGGCAGGTGAACGGGCAGGGCCTTGATCTCCGCGTGTATGGCGGGAAATTTCAATACGGAAGCCGGAAGAATTGTGACAAAGCGCCCGGTCGCCAGCAGACTCATCCGCGCGTGGGGAGAATCGGTGACCACTGTGGTACGAGGATAATCGACGCCGTTGGCGCGAAAGGCTTCCATTGCGATCGACGCAATCTCGCTTCCGGCCGGCGGGAGCACCCACGATTCTTTCAATAGTTCGGCAAAATCGATCCTGCGCCGCCGAGCCCACGGACTTTGCGCACCCGCCGCGACGACAGACGAGTCATCAAAGAGAAATTCGAAGCCCAGTCGTTCTTCTGCGGTGAGGCCAAATCTCCGTGCGATCAAAAGATCGACGTTACGTCCGCCCAGTTCACGGTGCAGCGTCTCCACATATCCCGTCACGAGATGAAACACCATGCGCGGATTGCGCCGGGAGAGCCGATCAATAACGGCCGAGACGAAGCTCGCAGCCAGTAAGGGGGTACACCCGATCCGCACTTCTCCAGCCGTGGGGTCGGCGAGAAACTCGATGTTCCTCACCGCCTGACGCAGGTCATCGAATGCGGCCACTCCGCCATTGAGCAAGGCGCGACCGTAAGCGGTCGGCTCGATGCCGTGGGAGTTACGCTCAAGCAGCCGCACGCCAACGGCACGTTCCAGGACCGCGATTGATCTGGAAACCGCCGGTTGTGTCGTGTTGAGGTGCGTGGCCGCCCTGCTCATGCTGCCGGCCTGCACGACAGTCATCAGGACATGAAGGTCGTGCAGCTTCAACCGCAGGCCGGTGCGATCGCTCAAGTGCATGGCGCAAACCCATTGCAAGAGTGATATGGCGGTATCAAAACGTAGCATTATACGAGCATAGGCGCATCCCGTATCCTCGCTCTACCGCGGGCAGATTGACCCGCGGCCCCAAAAGCGTGCGTCGCGAAAGCTCGGACGAGAGGACGATGCCATGACCCTGTTCCGCCGCCAATTCCTCCATATGGCAGCGGGTGCAGTCGCGCTTCCGGCCGCTTCGCGCGCGGCATGGGCAGCAACCTATCCGTCGCAGCCAGTGCGCGTGATCGTCGGCTTTGCCGGCGGCGGCCCCAACGACATCCTCGCGCGCCTGAACGGTCAGTGGCTGGCGAAGCGGCTCGGCCATCCATTCGTCATTGAGAACCGGCCGGGCGCCGGCAGCAACATCGCCACCGAGACGGTCGTGCACGCGCCGCCCGACGGTTACACGTTGCTCCTGGTTGGTTCGCCAAACGCCATCAATGCGACACTCTACGAGAGGCTCAATTTCAATTTCATCCGCGACATCGCGCCAGTCGCGAGCTTCATGCGCGGTGCTCTGGTCTTGGTGGTACACCCGTCGGTTCCGGCCACGACGCTTCCAGAGTTTATCGCCTATGCCAAAGCGAATCCGGGTAAGCTCTCATACGGTTCAGGCGGCGTCGGCGGGATCACGCACATCACTGCCGAACTGTTCAAGATGATGGCCGGCGTCGAGATGGTGCACGTGCCTTATCGCGGCGTAGCGCCCGCGCTGACCGATCTGCTCGGCGGACAGGTGCAAGCCCTTTTCGCCAACCCTGCTCAGTCGATTCCATACACGGGAGCCGGCACGCTGCGCGCTCTGGCAATAACCACCGCCACTCGCTCGGAGGCGCTACCCGACATCCCGACCGTGGGCGAGTTCGTTCCGGGCTATGAGGCGAGTTCCATCTTCGGCTTCGGCGCGCCCAAGGACACGCCCACCGAGATCATCGACACGCTGAACAAGGAGATCAATGCTGTCCTCGCCGATCCGGAGATCAAGGCTCGGGTTGCCGGCCTGGATGGCACGGTGCTTGTCGGCTCGCCAGCCGATTTCGGCAAGCTCATCGCCGAGGAGACCGAGAAGTGGGGAAAGGTGATTCACGCCGCCAACATCAAGGCGGAGTAATTCTCAACGCGCAGATATTCCAAATCCCTAAGCGGCGAACGATCGCGCGCAACGAGGTGCCTGAGTTTGCCGTGGCGTGTTCTAGTGCAAAATGGCGCGCCACGGCCGATGAAGATGGGCACTACTCGCTCGCTGTAGCGCTATGAGAAAGCGCGCGGCCGCGCGCGTCCTTCCGCAAATTTCCGCCGCTTTGCGATATTGCCCTGCGCCGCTCAGGCTGCTTCCGGCTTGTTTACGGTCTCGATGCGGTCAAGAGTCTTGCCGAGTTCGCGCTTTGCGATCTGCATGTCATAGTCGTTCTGCAGATTGAGCCAAAGCTGGGCGGTTGTCCCGAGCGCCTTAGCGAGCCGGAGCGCAGTGTCGGCAGTAATGCCGGTCTGTTCGCTGGCGATCCGTTCGATCCTAGTGCGCGGCAAGCCGCAGGCCTTGGCAAGCGCGCCAGCTGACATTTTCAGCGGAACCAGGAACTCCTCCCGCAGAACCTCCCCGGGATGCATTGGCTTGAGCTTCTTGGCCATTGTTGCGTCCTCTTCTAATGGTAATCCACAATCTCGACGTCCGCCGGGCCTTGCGCCGTCCAAACAAAGCACACCCGGAACTGGTCGTTGATTCTGATCGAGTGTTGCCCCTTGCGATCACCCGCTAGTGCCTCAAGGCGGTTGCCAGGAGGCGATCTCAAGTCGCCCAGATCGCCCGCGGCGTTAAGGTAGCGCAGTTTCCGGCGTGCTACCTTGACCAGGTCGGCCGGAAAGCCCTTGGGACTTTCGCCATTGAAGACGGCCTCGGTGGTCTTGTCCCGGAAGCTTCTGATCACTCGCAATGTGTATCATTGCATGATACGTCTGTCAATAAGTATATCAACCAATGATACAGGCCCGTCTCGGGTGAGACAGCTGATCGTAGAGCAGCAGCGCAGGAACGGGCCCTTTACGCGGGTCATGGCGAACATTATCGAAGTGGCGCGCCACGGCCGATGAAGATGGGCACTACTCCCTCGCGATTCCCCTATGATGCCGAAGCCCGCGATGCGCTACAATAGGCAAGTCTGCGATGCTCTGCCATCTAGCACTACGCATCCCCGATGTTGCGGGTAGTCCGCTTACCCCTCAATTGCGGTAATCTCGATCAGCCTCCTAGATAGACGCGAAGGAACGGATCAACGAGAACGGAAATGGGCATTAGAAACTATTTGATCGAAGGCGTTTCTGGCGCTGGCAAAACCACGGTGGCTGAAGAACTGCAGCGGCGCGGTTACCACGTCGTCCACGGTGACCGGGAGTTGGCGTATTATGGCGATCCCGAGACTGGTGAACCATTGGATGGAGTTGCCCGCAAGAGTGTGACGGACAACATCACATTTGGGCACGAACGTTGGATTTGGAGCGTAGACAAAGTCAAATCCC
>NZ_JAFAVV010000569.1 GCF_019242285.1 Bradyrhizobium sp. | reverse complement strand
TCGCGCCCGAACACGTCGGTGCCCAGCCAGTGCGCCGATGATGGCGGCTTCAGCTTGGCCGCGATGTCGATGTCATAGGCAGACCACGGCGTCCAGACCAGCGACAACAGCGCGGCGACGAGCACCAGAAGCACGAGCGCGCCGCCGGCCACAAAGCTGCGATGCCTGAGTGCACGCCGCCAAAACCCCGTCGCGGGGCGTTGCGCGATGGCCGGCATGCTGATTGCGGTGTCCGGCGTGCTCACAGGTTGTTGACCTTGATGCGCGGATCGATGACGGCATAGAGCACATCGACCACAAAATTGACGATGATGACCATGGCCGCGAGCAGCATCACGCAGTTGCGGACCACGATCAGGTCGCGGTTGGCGATCGACTGGAAGATCAGCCGGCCGAGGCCCGGCAGATAGAACACGTTCTCGATCACGATGGTGCCGGCGAGCAGATTGGCGAATTGCAGGCCCATCACGGTCATGACGGGGATCATGGCGTTGCGCAGCACGTGATGCCAGAGCGCCTCGCGCCGGCTCAGGCCCTTGGCGCGCGCCGTGCGCACGAAATCCTCGCGCAGCACTTCGAGCACCGCCGAGCGCGTGACCCGCGCCAGGATCGCGGCCTGCACCACTGCCAGCGCGATCGCGGGCAGCAGCAGCGAGCGGAGGCCGGTCCAGATGCCGTCATCCCAGCCGGCGAAGCCGCCGGCGGAGAGCCATTGCAGCTTCACCGCGAACAACAGGATCAGGAGGATTGCGAACCAGAAATTCGGCAGCGCGATCCCGACCTGGGTCAGCGACATGATGCCGACATCGCCGAGCCTGCCATGGTTGGCGGCGGTATAGATGCCGGCGGCCAGCGCCAGCACCACCGTGATCGCCATCGACAAAATGGCGAGCGGAACGGTCAGCGCCAGTCGCTCGGCTATCAGGCCGGCGACCGGCGTGCCGTAGGCGTAGGAGTTGCCGAGATCGCCCACCGCCATGCCGCCGATCCAGCGCGCATAGCGGACGACAAGCGGCTGATCCAGCCCGAGCTTGACGGTCAGCGCGCGCACCGCGTCCGCCGAGGCGTCGGCGCCCATCAGCGTCTGCGCGGCGTTGCCGGGCAAGGCGTCGAGCACCAGGAAGATGATCAGCGATGCGGCGGCCAGCGTCGCCAGCAGGGTCAGAAACCGCCGCAGGACGAACAGGCTCATACGGTGCTCGATGGATGCCGTGCCACGGCACGATCCAACACGGTTCGACGCTCAAGGCAAGCCCGCCGCGGCGCGGCGCCGTCCCGTTTCCTGCAACGCGGCGATGTCTTTGGAGGTAACAGGCGGCGTGTCGTACACCGAGGATTCCGACTGACACTTCCTCGAAACAGGTCAGGATCGGTCGAGCGCGCGCCGCCGGAATTCGGTCGGCGTCACGCCGGTCTCCGCCTTGAAGGCGCGGTTGAACGGTCCGACCGACTGGAAGCCGGCGTCGAGCGCGATCGTCAGGATCGGCACCTCGCGCTGCTCCGGATCGGCCAGCGCCGCCTTGGCCTCCTCGATCCGATAGCGGTTGAGGAAGGCGTTGAAGTTGCGATGGCCGAGCCCCTCGTTGATCACCTGTCGCAGACGGTACTCCGGCAGATCCAGCTTCGCAGCGAGCGCGCCGATCGTGAGCCCTTCCTGGCGGTAGCCGCGTTCGCCGTTCATGAAGTGCTCGAGGCGGCGCACCAGCGCGGGATCCACGGCCGCGGGCTCCTCACGCGGCGCGCCGACGATGGCGCGATCCCGGCCAGCCAGAGCGGCCGGCGCTTCCAGGCCGATGGTGAACGCGCTCCACTGCGCCAGGATCGCCAGAAGGCCGAGCTCCACGGCGCTGCCCAGGCTGCCAACCGCGCTGAAGCCAGAGCCTTTGGCCGACCAGAGATCGGAGCCGGCGCGCAGCGCCACATAGGTCGCGGTGCCGGCAAGCACGAAGAATCGCAGCCGGCGCCGGCCGGCGATCAGGTCAGCCTTCCAGGTCGCGAGCGTCTGCACCAAGGCGAGCAGCGCCAGCACGAGCGACGCGATCGACAGCGTACGGCCGACCGCCGCACCGATGCCGAGCCGCCGCGCCCAGCCGAAGGCGAGGGACAGCGACAGGCCGACGACAATGCCCCATACCAGCAGATGCCAGGCCCGCACCCGGAAATCGTCGTCGAACACCACGCGGGCCCACAGCCAGAAGACGGCCGGCGAGCCGGAGGACAGCACCAGAAGCGGCGCGCTCCACCACGGCGCCGGATACGTAAACGACGGCGCGCTCGCGAGCGCGAAGGCGGCCCCACCTGCGGCCAGCATGGTCGTGAGCCCGCTGATCCAGCCGAGGCGGATATCCCGTAGCAGGAGCACGGCGACCATGGCGAACAACCCGGCCGTTCCGCCGCGAATGCCGATGTCCAAGGCATAGAGGCCAGTGTCACTCACTGCGGAAGCTCCACGGCTCGCTCTTCGAAGCTGCACTAGCACGGCGCGCGGAGACGCGGAACGAGCGGCGGCAACGAGCCCCGACCGCCGGTGCGTCGCGGTCGGCGCCTTCATGCAGTTCAGGGGCGAATATGCCGACTGCGGCGTGATGGAGCGGAACGTCTCGGGAATGTCCGACCTCGCCATGCATGGCGAGATCACCGTCGCCGAGATCGACGGGTGGATCGCACGGCGCGACGCCGCGCCGGTCCGACGGCGTGCTCTTTGGCGTCTATCTCATGGATCTGCCCCGGGTGATTGTCCCGGAAGACGGCGTCTTCGGCCCGCGAGCGTTCATTTGGAAAAAGAAAAGCCGCCTGCAGATGGCGCAGGCGGCCTCAAGTCTAGGGAGGAAACGCCCAAGAAGGGCAGGAAGGTACCTATGCGATTCATCGCTCCGACAAAACTCCGGGAGATACCGGAGGCGTCGCGGGTTACCGGCCCGTGGGCGCTGGACAAACCGCCCGTGGGACCAATGGTTCCTAGTTTCGCAGTCCAAAAATCTGCAGCAGCGATGGCGGCTCAGGCTGCTGGACCGGCGGCTCCGCACGCGCCTCCTCCTCCGGATTCGGCCGTTCCAGCACCCTTGGCGCGCGTGGCGCCTTGGGCCGAGCCTCTCGCGCGGGCCGGACCTCCGCCCGGGCATTCTGGAACGACCGGGCAGGTCGCTGCTTCGGTGCGGCTCGGACGGGTGCCGCCGGACGCGGCTCAGCCCGCGCCGTCGTAGCCGGCGCGGTCTGTGCGAGCTGGACGGGCTCGGCGGATGGAGCAGGCTCGGGTTGCACCGGCGCCGCGGGCGCGGGCTGCGCCTTCGTGTCCTGGTCAGCGGCCCAGGCCCGGAATTGTTTCAGCACGTCGCCTGCCGACGGCGCGGCAATGTCAGCCCTCCGCGCATCGGCCGGCTCCGACGCGGCAGCCGTGTCGTGGGGGGACGGCGTATCCCGTGCTGCCGACGGCGCCTGTGTGTCGAGGGTTGATGCCGATGCCGGCCCTGGCCGGCGATCGTCGGATTGCGGCGTCGACAGGCCGATCCACGCGACCGTGCCCGCCGCGAGTTGCGTCGCCGGTTGTGCCATCGCCACGATTCCAACGCCGAGCGTGGTCGCCGTCAGGAAGACGATGAGTATCTTGAGAATTGCAGGCGTGCCCGGCTTCTCGATTCCTTCGACCGGCTCGGTGAGAAAGAGGGGCAGATTCTGCTCCCTGGAGTCGTCGTTCATGAACAAGAGGGACGCCTCCTGGGGGTTGCTCTTCGCGGCGCACCCTGTTCCCGAGGTCCGGCGTGAGTTGGGAAAAATCTTGATTTTACTGGGGTTCGGGAACCGCCCGATTTATGGCGATGTGGCGGCGCGATGACGCGGCTCGAGGCAGGCAAGTTCCCCCACGCTTGACATCCGATTTCGATCGTTGTTGAACTGAATTCAGTTCAATCAGAGGGGCAGCGATGGCCACCGGCACCGATACGCGAGAGAGGCTGGTTCGCGCTGCGGAGCAGGAACTCATCCGCGGCCATGGGCACCTGGAAATGCAGGCCGTCGCGAGGCGAGCGCAGGTCTCGGTCGGACTCGCCTATCATCACTTCGGCTCGAAGGCCGGTCTGATCGCCGCCGTGGTCGAAGAGTTTTACGACCGCCTCGATGCAGCGGCGTTCGGCGGCGCGAAGCTGCCTTCGGAAAGCTGGGTGGACAGGGAAAAGAGCCGGATCGCCGCCTACGTCGCATTTCACTATGAGCATCCCTTTGCTCCGCTCGTCATTGGGGCCTTGAGCCGCGCACCGGAGGTGCTGGATGTCGAGACGGCCTTCACAAGCCGGCAGCTCGCTGCGGGCGCGCGCATGATCGAAGCGGCGCAGCGCGACGGCATCGTCGCCGGCAACATCGATCCGCACCTCACCATCGCGCTCATGATCGGCGGCATTCGACAGGCGCTGATCGGCGCGCTGCAGCGCAAGCACCGACCCGATCCGGAAGAGCTGGCGCACGACATCTGGACCTTCATCGCCGCCGCCCTGCGCCTGACCGCACGCGCCGGAGTGCGCGGCCGCAGCAAGGCCGCCTGAATTCCACCCCTCCCGCTCGCCTGACATCGAGGCCGTGTCTTGCCCGATCCGCACGACTTTCACACACCGCAATCCTCCTACACGAAGGAAGAACTGCTCCGATCGAGCGAAGGCGGCTATTTCGGCCCCGGCAATGCGCAGTTGCCGGCGCCGCCGATGCTGATGATGGACCGCATCACCGAGATCAGCCTGGACGGGGGCGACTATGGAAAGGGCCATATCGTCGGCGAACTGGACATCACGCCGAGCCTCTGGTTTTTCGCCTGTCACTTTCCCGGCGACGCCGTGATGCCGGGATGTCTCGGCCTGGACGCGATGTGGCAGATGATCGGCTACTGGCTCGGCTGGTCCGGCTCGCCGGGCAAGGGCCGGGCCACGGGCGTTGGCGAGGTCAAGTTCAAGGGGCACATCACGCCGGAGGTCAGGTGCGTGCGCTACGAGGTCGAGATGCGCCAGGTCAGGCGCGGCCGGCTGGCGCTCGGCATCGCCGACGGCCGCGTGCTCGCCGACGGCGACTGCGTCTATGTCGCCAGAGGCATGAAAGTCGGCTTGATCGCGCCCGCGACATGAGCTTCGCTGGCGCCGCGCCAGCCCCATGGCGCGACCATCCTGCCAGGCACGGGAACGGAAGCATGGCGATCAAATTCAGCGACCTGGAGATGGCCCATGAATATGTCAGCTCCGACGGAGGAGGCGGGCACGCAGCCTTCATCTGCCGGGAGACGGGCCGCATCTACTGGGAAACGGACGATCCGGATCTCGAGGAGATACCGGAAGACATCGACGATGACACGAAATATGCCAGCGTGCCGAGCAAGCACGACCTCGATCTCGGCAAGCCGCTGGTGCTGGATTTCGCCCGCGAATGCCTGCCCAACGACTTCGACGAGGTGCGCGACATCTTCAGCCGGAGCGGCGCCTACCGGAATTTTCGGGCGCTGCTGCAGCGCAGGCACGCTCTAGACCGCTGGCATGCCTTCGAGAACAAGGCCACCGAAAGCGCATTGCGGGAGTGGTGCGAAACCGAAGGCCTTGCGATCGAGGACTGACCCCGGGGGACCGACGGCGGCACTGCGCAACAGGACCGATGAGCACGCCGGACATGTGTCCGTTTGCCGCAACATCGACATGGAGCGCCACTAACTAACCGGGTGACGTACAATATTACACGTAAAGGCGGATATTTCAGTGTGATTAAGGGTACCCACTCTCATGCGTAGAATCGGCATTTTCGTCAGCGTTGCGGTCCTGCATACTCTCGCCTCCACCGGACTTGCGATGGCCCAGACCGACAACGCGGGCTGCTCGGTGTCGGATGTCGCGGGCCAGACCCGGACCATTCGCTGTCCCAATGGCGTGACCATCGTGGTCGAGAACGGCGCCCGGTACGCGCTGGGAGCTGCCGGCCGGGACGGCAAGATCAATACCGTCGAGCTCAACGACAAGGCGCTGCTGCTCGAGGTGCCGCCGAGATCGGGCCACAAGACGTTCCAGGTCAACACGCCCCAGGCTATCGCCGCGGTGCGCGGCACCAGATGGGCCGTTGACGTGTCCGAGGGAAAGACCTCCGTGCTGGTCGTCAGAGGCAGGGTCGCCGTCGGGCGGCGCGCCGACGCGCGCGGCGCCGCCGTCTCGCTCGGTCCCGGCGAAGGTGTCGACGTGGAAGGGCAGGCCCCGCTCGTCGTCAAGAAATGGGCGCCGGCCCGCGTCGCCGCGCTGATGGCAAGGCTCGGTCAATAGGCGCGAATGAGCAGGTGGCCGCATCTGATCGCAATCCTGCTCGCGGGAGCCTGGGGCGCCCTGATCGCGGTCGGTCATGCCTCGGGCTATCTCCCCTTCGTCGACCGCCTGGACGCCGGGCTCGTCGACCTCCTCACCATCGCGCGCGGCGTGAAGGCGCCGCCTGCCTCGGTCACCATCGTCGAGATCGATGATGCCCTCGCAAGTCGGGTCGGCAGCTACCCGCTGCCCCGGCACGAGCTCGCCCGGCTGATCGAAGCGGTCGCACGGTTGCGGCCGAGAGTGATCGCCGTCGACATCCTGCTGCTCGACAAGGGCGCCGAGGACAGCGACGCCGAACTGGCGCGCGCGCTGGCAGAGAGCCCGGCGGTCATCGCCGGCGCCGCGGTGTTCCCGCAATCCCATCAGTCGATCGACCTCGGCGACGGCAACGATTGGAGCGCCCCCTTGCCGCGCGCGGAGCACTTCCTGGTGCCGCAGAAGATTTTTTCCGATCAGGCCCAGGTCGGGATCGTCAATCTGGACAAGGACCGCACGGGCACCCCGCGCACGGCGCCGATGCTGTTCCGCTCGAAGGAGCGTTTCCTGATATCTTTTCCGCTGCTGGCCGCTTCGCTGGCCAGCGAGCCGGACACGACGACCGGGGAGACGCGGACCGCGGCCGCACCGCATATGCTTCCCGCGATCGGCGAGGCCGAGCTCCCGATCGTCTTCTACGGACCGCGGCGAACGATCCCGAGCATCGCCGGCGGCGACCTGCTCGCATCGAAAGTCGACGCCGCGGCGATCGCGGGTAAGATCGTCGTGGTGGGAGCAACGGTCGCCGCGAGCGGCGACGTGTTCACGACGCCGTTCGACCCGGACTTGCCGGGCGTCGAGGTGATCGCCACGGTGACCGCGCAGCTCGTTTCCGGCGACATCATGCGTCGCGACCGTGCCGTCCGAATCATGGATGGCGCCCTGACCATCGCGCTGCCCATGATGATCGTCGCGCTGTTGGCATGGCGCCGCAGCATCGCCGGCCTGCTCCTGGTCGCCTTGCTTCTTGTGGCCTGGATCGCCGCAACCGGCCTCGCGTTCTCGTCCGGCGTTCTGCTGAAGGCTGCGCTGCCCGCCTCCGGCGCGGCCGCGCCGGCCCTGCTGTTCGGCGTTTTCCAGTTGTGGTCCGGCCGCAGCCAGGCGCAATATTTCGCGAGCAGGAGTCGGCTGCTGCAGCAGTTCCAGTCGCCGAACGTCCAGGAGTGGCTGACGCGCGATCCCGACTTCCTGTCGAAGCCGGTTCGCCAGGACGCCGCCGTGATCTTCATCGACCTCTCCGGCTTCACCGGCTTCAGCGAAACGGTCGAGGCCGGCGACGTGCGTCAATTGCTCAAGGACTACCATGCGCTGCTCGACCAGGAGGTCACGGCGCTGCGGGGCACGATCGTGAGCTTCCAGGGCGACGGCGCGATGATCCTGTTCGGCCTGCCGGCGCCCGCCGCCGACGATGCCTCGAGGGCCGTGGAATGCGCCGTTCGGCTCTGCCTGGCCACCGATCGCTGGATCGGTGCGCTTCCGGCGTCGCTCGAGGCCCGGCTCGGCTTCAAGGTCGGCGCCCAGTTCGGCACCATCGTCGCTTCTCGTCTCGGCGGCGGCAGCTATCAGCACATCACCGCGACCGGCGACACCGTGAATGTCGCAAGCCGGCTGATGGAGGTCGCGGCCGGCGGCGGCGCCCAGCTTGCCGTCGGCGACGAGCTGTTCAAGGCCGCCGGCCCCGACAACGCATTGACCCGCGGCGGCGAGCTGTCGGGTCCCAGGGACTCGCGGATCCGGGGACGCGCCGCGAGCGTGACGACCTGGTTCTGGGCGAGTCGCGGGCCGTAGCGATGCACGGCCATTGTCACCAGATTGGTTACATGCTAAAGTTTCATCATGCAGGTGATCGCCCTTCGCACCCTGAAGGAATTCTGGGCGCGCTACCGGCAAGCCGAGGGGCCGATTCGGGCATGGTTCGCCGTTACGACCAAGGCGCGCTGGGCCAATCCGGCAGAGATAAAGCAGCAATTCGGCAGTACCGCCGATTTCGTGGGCGACAACCGGGTGATCTTCGATCTCGGCGGCAACAAATATCGGTTGGTCGTCCACGTGTCCTATGCTTTTGGCCGGGTGCTTGTGAAGTTCATCGGCACCCATTCGGAATACGACCGTATCGATCCGGAGACCGTATCATGGCACAAGAAGTGATCCGTCCAATTCGCTCGGAAACCGAATATGAAGCGACCCTCGACGAGATAGAACGATATTTCGAGAACGAGCCCAAGCCGGGTACGCCTGACGCCGACCGCTTTGATCTCCTCGCCCTGGTCATTGAGGACTACGAGCGCAAGCGCTGGCCGATCGAGCCACCCGACGCGATCGATGCGATTCGCTACCGCATGGAGACAGGAGGCTACACCCAGGCTGATCTCGGCCGCCTGCTCGGCTCTCGCCAGCGCGCGTCCGATGTCCTGACCAGCAAGCGCTCTCTCACCATGAGGATGGCCTGGAAGCTGCACCGTGAGTGGAGCATTCCAGCAGAGGCGCTGATCGCGCCGCCGCGAGCTCGCAAACGAAGGCCTGCTGCGTAAGCGGCAGCAGGCGCTCATACCCTGAGGAGCGTGATGGCGCGGCATGCAGCGACCGGCCCACGCCGAAGGCGCAGCGCCCGAGCGGCGCCCCTTGCCGAAATGGCTCACGAGAAGCAGCGCGCGGCGGCCGAAGAGCGTCGGAAGCCCCTGAACCTATTGGGCCTTGGCAAGTTGACACCGGGCGGTAATGGTCTTTCCATAGATGGGGGGATACGGGCGGTCACGACCGGGTGGCACCCAGTCCGAGAGTTGCGGGGAAATGTGGCGTAGTCTGTTCATTGTGCTCCTGCTCGTGGCTGCGGTGCTTTTTGCGCGCCAGTACTTCGGGGCCAGATCGACGACCTACGTCGCACCCCAGCAGGACACCGCCGTTGCAGCTCCACAGGACGTGTCGAGCGGTGACGAGGCCGAGATCTGCCGCGGCAGCGACAGCTACACCTATGAGCTCGACGGCAAACGTTATTCCCTGCCGTTCGACGTGATCGACGGCCAGGCCATCGTGGAAGGCGACATCGTCCTGGCACAAGCCGCCGATGTCCAGAAGGAGGGCGCCGCCACCGTCGTCCCCGACTACATTCGCGGTGAGCCGAAGCGGTGGGACAATCGTCTCGTGCCCTACATCGTCGACGCGTCGGTGACCGAGCCCGACCGCGCCACAATTCAGCAGGCGTTGACGGCCTGGCAGCAAGCCACCAATGTCCGGTTCAGGGAGCTGTCCGGCACGCGAAACTGGCGCACCGAGAACTACGTCAAGTTCTCCGGCCGGAAGGCGCAGTGCACCAGCAACAGCCTGGGCATCAAGGAAAAGCTGTCGGGCAAGGCCAACGAGGACGACAACGTCAACGTCGTCGAGGTCGCCGGATGCGGCCAGAACTGGGGCCGCATCGCGCATCAGATCGGGCACGTCCTGGGGCTCGGTCATGAGCATTCCAGGGGCATGAGGGACAGTTACATCAAGGTGCTCTGGCGCAATATCGACGGCCCGAAGCAGTTCTGCCGGGCCATCTGGGATCAACCGGCGCTGGCAGGCACCTCCTACGACTACGATTCGATCATGCACTATGCGCCCGACCATGGCGCCAAGCGATCGTCGGGCTGCGAGAAGGTGACCTACGACGGCAAGGAAGACTGCCTGGCGTTTTTCCCCGATCGGGAGAGGCTGGAGCAGCAGCGGCAGACGCTGCGAAGCACGGTCAAGCCCGGACAGCGGGACCATCTGAGCGAAGGCGATATCGCCCGGGTGAACGCGCTCTACCCTGCCGCATCAACGAATGCTGCCGGGCCGCCGGCCGCGCGGTCCTCTGCCGCCGCCGAAGCCTGTGTTCGTACCACGACGACGTCCGTCAGGATCGGCGGTCGGACGACGACCACGACCAGCACTGAATCCTGCTCGCCGTCTTCCCCTCCGTCTTCTCGAACGACGATCACCGAACGACGGTCTGTCCGCCCGCTGTGCTGCCGGGCAGAAGCCGGTCCGTTCTGCGACCCGGCTGCCTGTCCCGCCGTCAGGATCAGATGGCCGCGAGCGGAGGGATGGTGCCGGTCCGGATGGTGCCGGCCGCGACCGCGGCCGGATTGCGACGGCTGGTACGAGGCTCGTTGGGCGCGCCCACGATTGGATGATTGGGACGACAGGTAACAGGTTCGAGTCGGCGGTGCGGCGAGCCGAGCGCAGATCGTCGTCCCTCCTCGAGGAGCTGCTCCGCCGAACATCTTGGGTCCGGTCGCGGACAAGAACCAAGCCCATCGTCGGAGGCACCTCGGGTCGCGAAGCTGCATATCGCCATGCTCGTTCCGGCGATGCACTTCGCGGACATCGCGACCGGGACGGCCTGCGACCGCAAACATGTCGCTCCGCAGGTCCGTGACCCCGGTCGAAGTCGCGCTAACCAGAGCTTTTTCCGTTCCGATGGAATCGGAACGGAAGCTCTAGCTTCCTTGTTTTGACGCGTTTTCTTCACGCGAACCGGTATCCACTTCGCTCGAAAACGCTCTAACGTGCCGAGCCCGGGGCCGACAACTCGCCCTGCAACTCGCGCACGAAGGCCTCGAAAGTCTTCGGTGCCGCGCCGCCGATCTTTTCGATCGCACCGGTGACCGCGTAACGAGGATCCTTCGGATCGATCGCGGCGCCGCGGATCGCCCGCCATAGCGAGGACAGGTGCTCGATGGCATGGGGATTGTAGTTGCGTGCGGCCGCATCGCGCCGCCATTCCTCGTCGGAGATTTCCATGTACCGCACGTCGCGGCCGAGCACGCGCGCGAACGTTGCGATGATCTCCTTCAGCGACAGTGTCGCGCCGATCAGCGGATAGGCGGTGCCGGCCTCGACCTCGGGACCGGCCAGGACGCCGGCGGCGACGCGCGCGACGTCGGCGCCCGCGATCAGCGGCAGCACCGTGTTCTCGCCGCCCCAGGGCAGCCTGACCGCGCCCTGCGCCGGCAGGCTCTGGCGGACCAGCGCAGCGACGTTCTCGTAGAAGATGGTGGCGCGCAGGTGCACAGCGCCAATGCCCGCCCATTCGAACACCTGCTCGGACAGGTAGTTCTGCCGCATGCGCGGCGTCGGCGCCTCGGGCGAGGATTGCAGCATCACCAGGTTGACCAGCCGCGATATGCCGGCCTCGCGGGCGGCCAGCGCCATCGCCGCGGTGGCGTCGAGCAGGCCGTCCTGCACCGGATAGGCGAAGTAGATTGCGGAAGCATACCGCGCGGCCCGCTCGACCGCGCGGATGTCGAGAAAATCGCCCTGCATGATCTCGGCGCCGAGCGTACGCAGCTGGTCCGACCGTTCGTCGATCTTGTGGACGAAAGCGCGCACGGGAAGGCCGCGGGCGAGCAGCATTTCGGACACGTGTCTTCCGGTCTTGCCCTGCCTGCCGCCGGCCGCGGACGTGACGAGGATGGGTTTTGTCATGACGACACCTCTGGGATTGGAGGGTACCGCGTGGTACCAACAATGAGCAATGTGTGGTACCGTATGGTACCACGTCAAGGAGGCGACATGCCGGTTGAACGAATCGTGAAGTCGCGCGCCGCCGAGGCCGGAGAAGCCCCGGCGCGCCGGCGCATCCTCGAAGCGGCCTTTTCGGCCTTCATGGAGCAGGGTTTTGCCGCAACCTCGACGCTCGAGATCGCGACCCGGGCGAAGGCATCGAAGCGCGAGCTCTACGCGCATTTCGGCAGCAAGCAGGAAATCCTCGCCGCCTGCATCGCGGAGCGGGCGGAGCGGTTGCGGATGCCGGCCGAGCTCCCCGAGGCGCTCGACCGTGCGACGCTGGCAACGGCGCTCACCGCGCTCGGAAGTCACCTCCTGCAGGAGGTCAGCGATCCCATCGTGATTGCGGTATTCCGACTTGCCATCGCCGAGGCGGTCCGCGCGCCTGATGTTGCCAGGACTCTGAACGATATCGGCGTCGCGGCAAGCCGCTCCGCCCTGCGTGCGTTCATGACCCGCGCCCGCGCGGCGGGTCTGCTCGACGGCGACCCCGCCGCCATGGCCGAGCAGTTCGCGGGCCTGCTATGGGGAACGCAGATGACGCGGTTGCTGCTCGGCGTCGACGATCGCCCGAGCCCGCGCGAGATCACGCGACGGGCCGAGGCGGCGACCGCCGCGTTGCTGCGGCTCTATCCGCCGCCGGCTGCGGCGAGGTGAGAATCAAGCGGGATCGAGCCTGCCAATCGTCCCCAGCCGATCAATGGCGGCCGGCCGCGCCGATCGAACTGTAGATCGGCGGCGGCGGACGGAACGGAACGACCGAGTGGCCGAAATTCTTGCCGTATTGCTGCTGCACGCCGGGGATGTTCACGGTGCCGACCTTGAGGTCCGACGATTTTGCATCGATCGGCGGCACGTTGAGCGCCGGCGGATTGACGGTGTCGACCTGATGCCGCATCTGCTCGTTGAGGCAGCCGAGCGAATGCTCGTTGCCGGTCGGCTTGTCGCTGCACTTCTCGTGGCTGATGTCAGGCGGCGGAATCGCCGTGATGGTGATCTCGGGCAGCACCAGGCGGTCCTCGGCCCGGACCTGTGCCAGGGTCATGACCGCCGCCGCGGCGGCCAGCGTCATCCAGCGGAGCGGCTGCTGCATCGTTCACCGCCCTCCCCGCGTCTGCACCACCAGCGCACTCAGCTTCATGTTGAGCGCCGCGAGATCGACCTTGCCGATCCGCGTCACGGCAAGACATTTGCGGCCGCAACTTCTGACGCCGCCACCGCCGCTGCCGACGGCTTCGCCGAAGGTCGCGGCCGGCACGCTGCCGGTGACCGGAAAGCCGCGCGCGAACAGTTTCGAGCGAACTGCAAGACAGTAGTTCACCGAGAGATAGGAGAAGCGCGTCTCGCCATGGCCGGCGCGATATTTCATTACGGCAGTGCAGAGATCGCCGCCCGCGAGCCGCCAGGCCTGGGCGAGATAGCTGACGCCGAGATGGATGTTGGTCTCCGGCACCGCGAGCTCGGCATCGCTGCCGACGAAGCCGAGCATCCGCGCCGTCGAGGGCATCACCTGCATCAAGCCGATCTCGCCCGAGGTGCCGACCGAATCCGCATTGTAGCCGCTCTCGACTGCCAGCACCGCTTCGGCGATCGCCGGCGCCAGGTCCTGTTGCGTCGCCTCCCTCTCGATCAGCGCGCGGTAGTAGGCGCGCGTATCGGAATAGGCCGAGGGTGAGACCGACAGGGTCGGCTTCGGCGGCTCGGCGGTGCTGGCAGTCGGCGCTTCGGGCGGCTTCGGCGCGACGGGACCGTCAACTGCCGCATAGCGGGTAACAAAGCTCGACATATCCGCTGCCGACTCGGCCCGGGAGCAGACAACCGGCGCCAGGCTTGCGACGATGACCAATGCCAGTCGCGCCGCCCGCAACCGGCCTCCCACTGCGGCCGCGGTCTGCCC
>NZ_JAFAVV010000121.1 GCF_019242285.1 Bradyrhizobium sp. | reverse complement strand
TGGCCGTTCATCGACTGAAAACACTGCACCATGGAGAGGTAGTCCTGCACGCCATGCTGCATGTCGACGGTGACGCTGTCGAAGCCGCATTGCGCGATCACCTCGGCGGAGAAGCCGGACGGGATGGCAAGCCAGGCGTTTACCACGGCCTTGCCCTGCGCCCAGACTTGCTTGACCTTGTTATTTGCCACGTTGGGTTCCTTCCCTCTTGCTTGGTCCCGAATGCCTCGCCGATCGCGTCGGCAGGCTCACGCCGCCGCCCGCTGGATGCTGGCCTCGCTGACGCCGACCTCGCGTGCGGTGTTCACTATTGCCGCCCAGGTATCGTCCGGCAAGGGGACGCCGTTCTGGCCGCGCTCGGCGCGAGTCCTGCGCTCGGGGTCGCCGGGGATCAGCACCTGCTCGACGCCGGCCACCGGCCTGGTCTGGCGGATGAAATCCGTGTAGCGCGCGATCTCGCCGTCGAAGTAGTTCGAGGGATCGACGACCTTGGGGTCGACATAGAACGCCAGCATGCCATTGGCGAAGCGCCGGTTCGGCGCGGTGGCGCCCGTTCCGGTCAGGGCGCCGCCGAGCAGTTCGCAGATGAAGGCCAGTCCCGAGCCCTTGTGCTCGCCGAAGGCCCGGATGGCGCCGGTGCCTTTTGTGTGGTCGCGCGGCCCGTCCGGCGTGTACGGCCCGTACATCACGTGCGGATCCTCGCTGAGCGTGCCATCGGCATCGATCAGCGCGCCCTTCGGCAGCGCCTTGCCGCCGCGGCTCGCAACCAGGCATTTGCCCTCGGCGACGATCGAGGTCGCGAAGTCGAGCACGATCGGGGCCTCTCCCTGGCGCGGAATCCCGACGCAATAGGGCGCGGTCGACAGCCTCTTCTCGACACCGCCGAATGGCGCCACCAGCAGCGAGCCCGCGGCGTTGACGAAATGCACCGACACCAGCCCCTCGGCGGCAGCCATCTCGGCCCAGTCGCCGACCCGGCCGATATGTCCGGCATTGCGCAGCGCCACGGCCGAAAGCCCCGCCTTCCTGCATTTCTCGATGCCGATCCGGACCGCGATCGGCGTCACCGTCTGGCCGTAGCCGAACTTGCCGTCGACCACCGCCAGCGACGGCGTGTCGACGACGATTTCGGGTGTCTGGTTCGGTACCACCGAGCCATTCTTCTTCCAGCGGATATAGACGGGAACCCGGATCACGCCGTGGCTATCATGACCGGTAAGATTGGCCGTCGTGAGATAGGTCGCGATGCGGCGCGCCTCTTCGGGCGAGGATTCCGCATGCGCGAACACGTCGGCGACGAAATCGATGAGGTTCTCGACCTTGATGGTGACCATGGATCGTTGGCTCGTTATCTTCGAACTTATACGCTGGTCGGGGTTTGCCGCCGAGCACACTACGCCCGGTCTCCAGCACATGGCCATAGTCGGCCGATGGATAGGCCCATGCGCGCTCGACCAGCAAGACAGTCGTGATGCGGCGGATCTCGCCGATGCACGCCAGCCATGCGTCCGCTCCGCCATGTCATGCAAATTTGCGCCCACTGGTCAACTTGGCGTCTTCATCGCCCAGATCGAGCCCCGCGAGGCTGGCCTCCAGCGCACCCAACATGTCCTGAAGCTCGGCGAGCTTGCGGGTGCCGTAGCGCCGGGAGATGGCGGCATAGATCGCCTCCGACGACGGCGCGACAGCGCTCATCAGCTTCACCCCCTTCTCCGAGATCGACACCACGCCGCGACGCAGATCGCCTTCCGCGCTCCGCCGCTCGATCAGCCTGCGCGCCTCGAGATCGCGCAGGATCCGCGACAGGCTCGGCCCGAGCAGGAAGGCGGTGCGCGCGAGCTCGGTGACCTCGATGGCATCGACCGCCGCCAGCGCGCGCAGGATGCGCCATTGCTGTTCGGTCAGATCGTGACGCCGCAGCGACGGACGGAACTGGCGCATCACCGCCTCGCGCGCGCGGAGCAGCGCCATCGGCAGCGAGCGCGAGAAATCGCGCATCGGCACGCGGCGCGAGGCGGGCTTGCCGATGGCGCCCGCACGCGATCCATTAGCGGATCTCTTTGGCATCGATCACTTTCGCGGCTCTTTTGACGCTGCATCGCAGTGGCCGTCATTGGGATTTGATCCGAACCATTTAACATGTTAAGCATCTCGCCGCACCCTCCTTCTGGCCGAGCACGCATGGCCCCCTTCGGATTCCATTCCGACCGATCGCGGCCCCCGTGGCCGGTGAGCTGCTATCTGGCCTGAGCAAGCCAACGTGGAGTGATCCCGCCATGCCGCATTTCACCATCGAATATTCCGCCAATCTCGACGGCCGCGTCGACATGAGCGAAATCTGCGAGGTCGTCCGCAGGGCCGCGGTCGAGACCGGCATCTTCCCGCTCGGCGGCATCCGCGTGCGCGCGATCCGCTGCGAGCATTATGCGATCGCCGACGGCAATGCGAAGCTCTCGTTTCTCGCCATGATGCTGCGGCTCGGCGAGGGCCGTGATCTCGTGACCCGCAAGAAGGCCGGTGAGCATGTCTTCAAGGCGCTGTCGGCGCACCTCGATCCCGTTTTCGCCGGAAGCAGGTTCGCGCTGTCGTTCGACATGCAGATCAACGACAAGGAGACGAGCTGGAAGCGCAACAACATCCACAAGGCGTTGAAGGCGGAGGCTGCGCATGGATAAGGCCACCCCGACATCCGATCTGTTCCAGGC
>NZ_JAFAVV010000004.1 GCF_019242285.1 Bradyrhizobium sp. | reverse complement strand
CGCAAGCGGAGGGCAATCGCATATGGAGGGCTATCGCATATGGGACGAGTGGAGCGGTTGGGCTCACCCTCCCCTGGAGGGGGAGGGTCGGCACGCGATCGAGCGAAGCGAGATGCGTGCCGGGGTGGGGTGACGGTCTCTCCGTATTGGACAGTTTGCGCGCGGAAGCATCACCCCACCCCGGCTCACATTCCGCTTCGCTTCGTGTGAGCCGACCCTCCCCCTCCAGGGGAGGGTGATGCACCGGTCGTGCCGATGGTTCGAGCTCATATGCGATAACTCTGCCCGCGAAGCGGGAGAGGGCGCGCACTTCCCGTACCGCTTGGTCCCAGCTCCACAATTTACCATCTACCTACACGACCACTTCCTCCCGTCCCCTGCGCGGATTTGGCGCAGGCGGCTCGTCCGTCTGCGGGCTCCGCTTCGGGCGCTAACCATGTGGGGGACCTCACCGTCCACCCCCTGAAACTGTGCTAGAACCGGTCAGGGCCGAGGCGGCCGCGCAGGGGCTTTGGCACCGGCTGCGATGTGTAACCGTGCCACCGTCGGCACGAGGATCTTGATGATCGGAGTGCAACGCAAAATCTGGTCCGTCCGCGGGGGACTGTTCGCCAAATACATCGTCTCGCTGGTGGGCCTGGTGGTGGTCGTGCTCGCCGTCAACGGAGCGACCGAGACCTGGATCAGCTACCGGGCCACCAAGACGAGCCTGACCGACGCCATGTCGGAGAAGGCCGAGGCGACGGCCAAGCGGATCGACGAATCGATCGCCGAGCTGCAGCGGCAAGTGAGCTGGGTGACAAGGGCCTACTCCCAGACGCTGGAGCAGCATCGGGCCGACTACGCCCAGCTCCTGAACCAGGTTTCCGCGGTCAGCCAATTGTCGCTGGTCAACGGCCAGGGCCGTGAGATCCTGCGCCTGTCCCGCACCAAGATCGCGGTGTCCGACGGCGCCGATTTCACCCGCGACATGCGCTTCACCGAGACCGAGGCTCGCGGTGTCTCATTCTCGCCGGCCTCGTTCTCCGGCACCGAACCCTCGATGTCGATCTCGGTGGCGCATTCCGGCTTCAACGCCGGGGTCACCGTCGCCGACGTCGACCTCTCCTTTCTCGCCGACTTCTTCGGCGAGGCCCAGGTCGGCAAGGCGAGCCACGCCTATGTCGTCGACCCCCGCGGCCAGGTGCTGGCGAGCTCGCCGAAGGGACCCGAGGTCGCCAGCGACCTGTCGAAGCTGCCGCAGGTCGCGGCCCTGCTCTCGCCGAACGGCCGGCCGCTCACCGCCGGCACCGATTTGGAGGGCCATTCCGTGCTGACCGCGGCGGCGACCGTGCCCCGCCTGGGCTGGGCCGTCTTGTACGAGCAGCCGACCCTGCAGGCGCTGGCGCCGATCCGCGACCAGCTCGTTCGCGTCGCGCTGCTGATCGGCATCGGCCTCGTGGTCGCGATGCTGGTGGGCACCCTCCTTGCTCGTCGGATGTTGATCCCGATCACCGCGCTGCAAGCCGGCGCCCGCAGGCTCGGCGGCGGCGACTTCAGCCAGCGCATCGAGGTCCGCACCAGGGATGAGCTGGAGGAGCTCGCGGACCAGTTCAACGGCATGGCGGGGCAGCTCGCCGAGACCTATGCGGGGCTCGAATCCAAGGTCGAGGAGCGTACCCGCGACCTCGCGCAGTCGATCAACGAATTGAAGGTGCTGGAGGAGGTCGGCCGCGCGGTGGCCGCTTCGCTCGACCTCAATGCGGTGCTGCCAACGGTCGCCGCGCGCGCGCTCGAGATCACCCGCGCCGACGCCGTGCTGATCTACGGCTATGACGCGGCGAAGCGCCAGTTCAACCTGGTCGAGGCCGACGGCATCGACAAATCCGCCGAAGGCGAGCATCTCACGATCGACGAGGGCGCGAGCATCCTGAGCGAGGCGGCGAAAAGCGGCGAGCCGGTTGCGATCGCCGATCTCGCGCAGGCCGGCGATCTCTTCCTGCGCGATGTCGCGGTCGCCGCCGGTTTCCATTCGGTGCTGGTGGTGCCGCTGGTCGACCTGCAGGGTGTGCTCGGCGCGCTGGTGGTGCTGCGCCGCGCCGCCGGGGAGTTTCCGCCGAATCTCATCGGGCTGATGCGCACCTTCGCGAGCCAATCGGTGCTGGCGATGCGCAATGCGCGATTGTTCTCGGAAGTGGACCAGAAGGGCCGCGAGCTCGCCGACGCCAACGCCGTGGTGCAACAGCAGGCCGACAAGCTGACCGAGCAGACCGAGCAGCTCAGGAACTGGAACCGCTCGCTGGAGGAGCGGGTGGAGAAGCAGCTCGGCGAGATCGAGCGCATCCGCCGGCTCGAGCGTTTCCTCGCGCCGCAGGTGGCGCAGCTCATTGCCTCGTCCGACGGCCACGATGCGCTGCTCGACAGCCACCGCCGCGAGGTGACGGTGGTGTTCTGCGACCTGCGCGGCTTCACCGCGTTCACCGAATCGACCGAGCCGGAGGAGGCGATGAACGTGCTGCGTGAATACCACGCGGCGCTCGGCGAATTGATCTTCCGCTACGAGGGCACGCTCGACCGCTATGCCGGCGACGGCGTGATGATCCTGTTCAACGCGCCGATCCAGTTCGAGGACCACACCAAGCGCGCGGTGAAGATGGCCTGCG
>NZ_JAFAVV010000893.1 GCF_019242285.1 Bradyrhizobium sp. | reverse complement strand
CGAGGCGAGCCGCTTCGACCGCGATGTGGTGGCACTGATGACTGCGGCTTCCGTCGCGAATACCTACTTCACGGTTCTCGGCTCGCAAGACCGGTTGCGCATCGCGCGCGAGAATACGAGCACGGCCGAACGCGTGCTCAAGGCGATCCAAAGCCGTCTCTCGGTGGGTACGGCTTCGGCTCTCGACCTCTCGCAAGAAGAGAGCCTCGTCGCCACCCAGCGGGCATCGATTCCCCCGCTCGAGCAAACCGTCCTGCAAAGCAAGAACCTCATCGCCGTGCTTCTCGGGCGCACGCCCGAATCCGTCGCGATCAAGGGGGGCTCGCTCGACCGACTCGCATTGCCGCATGTGCCGGCCGGAATTCCTTCGCAGCTTCTCCTGCGCCGCCCCGACATTGCGCAGGCCGAGACGCAGCTCGCCGCGCAGAATGCCAGCGTCTATGCGGCGCGCGCCGCGTTTTTTCCAGCGATCAAGCTCAGCGCCAGCGGCGGCGTCGAAAGCCTCCTGCTCAAGAACCTGTTTCGCTCCGATGCCTTCTTCGGCCAGATGGCGGCGAGCGCCACCCAGCCGATATTCGATGGCGGCAATCTCGAAGGCCAATTCGAGTTGCAAAAAGGCAAGCAGGTGGAGCTCCTGCAGGCCTATCGCAAAACCATCATCCAGGCATTTGCCGACGTCGAGAACGCCCTCATCGCGGTCGACGAGACGACACGCCATGAGAAACTCGAGGCCGAGGTGGTTGCTTATTCCAGCAAGGCCTACCGCTTGACCGAACAGCAGCTCCACGAAGGGACGATCGACATCACCACCGTGCTCAACACCCAGCAGACGCTTTTTCAGGCTGAAGATACGCTCTCGCAGATCAAGCTGCAGCGGTTTTTGGCCATGGTGAGCCTCTATCAGGCGCTTGGAGGCGGCTGGACGCGCGATCGCTATCCTGTGACCGAAGATGACCAACCCGCGACCGACCCCGGCACTATATTACCCCCAGCGGTTGTCGCGGCGCCCGGTTATCAACCATGAAACGGTTGCTCCTTCTGCTTTTGGTGATCGTCGCTGGGGCGTATTACGCGAACCAGGCGGGCCTCGTGCCCGGCTGGCCTCCCGTGCCGCTGCCCGAATGGGTTCCGACCTGGGCGCGGGTCGGCCAAGACGCGACGGCGACCGCCGGCGGCGCGGACGGACAGGGTCGGCGCCAGGGCGGGCGACAGGCGCGCTCGTCGCAGGGTCGGTCCGGCCGGGCCGCCGATGAAGGGCCGGTGCCGGTCGTCGTCGCCGCTGTGCATTACGAGGACGTGCCGGTCACGGATGACGCCGTCGCGACCGTCCAGGCGCTCAACACGGTGACGGTGCGCCCTCAGGTCGACGGCAAGCTCATCGAGCTCGCCTTCACGGACGGTCAAGATGTGAAGAAGGGTGATGTGCTGGCGCGCATCGATCCCGCCACCTACCAGGCGCAATACGACCAGGCGGTGGCCAAGAAGTCGCAAGATGAGGCGACGCTCGCCAATGCGCGTAACGATCTCTTGCGCTACCAGAGGCTCGCCCAATCCGAGGCGGCATCGAAGCAGCAGGCGGACACGCAAAAGGCCTTGGTGGCCCAGCTCGAGGCGCAGGTGAATGGCGATCAGGCGGCTATCGACAACGCCAAGGCGACGCTCAACTACACCACGATCACCTCGCCGCTCGACGGGCGCACCGGCATCCGGCTCGTCGACCAAGGCAACATCCTGCACGCATCCGACCTCGTCGGCATCGTCATCATCACGCAGCTCAAGCCGATCTCGGTGATCTTCAATCTGCCACAACAGCAGTTGCGCGCGGTCAATGCCGCGATGGCGAAGGGGTCGGTCTCGGTGCATGCGCTCGAAGCCGACAACACGACGGTGATCGACAAGGGCACCATCCAGGTGGTCGACAACCAGGTCGATCAAACGACTGGCACCATCAAGTTCAAGGCGCTCTTCCCCAATGAGCACCTGCAATTGTGGCCAGGCCAGTTCATCAATGTGCGCCTTTACATCGATGTCCTCTCTCATGCCGTCGTGGTGCCGACCGCGGCGGTCCAAAGAGGACCCAATGGCGCTTATGTCTATGTGCTCGGCACCAATTCCAAGGTTTCCCTGCGCAGTGTCGCGATCGCGCGGCAGAACGAGACGCAAGCCGTCGTGAGCTCTGGGCTCACCCCGCCAGAGCAGGTAGTCACCACCGGCTTCTCGCGGCTGACCGACGGCGCCGAGGTGCGTGTCGCTCCCGCCGAGGCTGATACCGGGAAAGGAAGTGCTCCGCCGGGGACGGGCGGGAAAGCGGGTGACCAGGCGAGCAACGAGGCAGCGCCAGGATCGCCAGTTGCCGCGGACGCGGCCAATGCACCCTCCCCCAACGGACCCGGCGCGGCAAGCGCGCTCGCGGCACAGCAATCGGGGGCGGAGGCGGGCACGGGCGAGGCTGGCGCCGGCCCGGCGGGCGGACCGCCCGGCGAACGCCTGGGTCAACGGCGGCGCGGGCAACGCCCTCTCAGCAATGCTCAAGCCCCGCCGGCGGCGGCGCCTGCTCCGTCGCAATGAGCCTCTCGACACCCTTCATCGAGCGGCCGATCGCGACATCGCTTCTCGGCTTCGCGGTTCTGCTCTGCGGCGTCCTCGGCTTTGTGCGCTTG
>NZ_JAFAVV010000799.1 GCF_019242285.1 Bradyrhizobium sp. | reverse complement strand
CGGACGGCTGGTCGCCGACATGAATCCGGAAACGAATTTCGGCGCGAGGCTGCTGTGAGCGGTCGTGCAACGAGGAGCAGGCGATGAGGCTGTCGGGAAAGACCGCAATCATCACCGGCGGCGGCTCGGGCATCGGCCGGGCCAGCGCGGTGCGGTTCGCGGCCGAAGGCGCCTTCGTCGCCCTGGTCGACCGCGACGGCGACGGCGCCAGGGAGACGCTGTCGATGCTGCGCGAGCACGGCGGCGATGGCAGCGTGCGTGTCGGCGATGTCGGCGACCCTACCTTCGCCGCGACGACCGTCGCGCAGGTTACGGTGACGCGCCGCCGGCTCGATGTGCTGATGACCGCGGCGGGCTTCTCCTGCGGCGGCACTGTCGTCACGACCAGTCCGGAAGATTGGGACGCGGTGTTCCGCGCCAATGTCGGCGGCACCTGGCTGTGGGCGCGCGCGGCCGTGCCGATCATGCAGCGTCAAAAGAGCGGGGCCATCATCACGCTAGCGTCGCAGCTCGCGGTGGCAGGCGGTCGGGGCAATAGCGCCTATATCGCAGCCAAAGGCGCGATTGTCAGCCTGACCCGCACCATGGCGGTGGATTTCGCCGAGGACGGCATCCGCGTCAACGCGCTCGCGCCCGGCGCGATCGAGACGCCGCTGCTCCGCCGCAGTTTCGGTCGCCACGCCGATCCGCAAGCCGTGCGCGAGGCGTCACGGCAACGTCACGCGATGAAGCGCTTTGGTCTGCCCGAAGAGGTGGCGAACGCCGCGCTTTATCTCGCGAGCGACGAGGCCGGCTTCACCACCGGCGTGGTGCTGCCAGTCGATGGCGGCTGGCTCGCGGCGTGAGCATTTTTGGCACATGATTTGCTCGGTTTCCGGGCTTGCAGGTCATCACGAAGGGTAGGAGCGATGCGTCTTTTCATTTTCAGATATGTGATCGCGGCCGTGGTCGCGGCATGCGTCATTTCCGCTCCGGCAGCCCACGCACAGAGCCGCGCCGAAACGCTCCGCTATGTCACCGGCGCCTCCGTCAACACGCTCGACCCCAACATGCCCGGCACCACCCGCGAGGCCTTTGCGCTCAGCATGGGGACCTATGACCGGCTGGTGTCGTTCGGCCGCAAGCAGCTCAATGGTAAATGGGTGTTCGATCTCGACACCATCACCGGCGAGCTCGCCGAGTCCTATTCCGTCAGTTCCGACGGTCTGAAGCTGACCTTCAAGCTGCGTCCCGATGCCAAGTTCCATGACGGCTCGCCGGTGACGGCGGAGGATGTGAAGTGGTCGCTCGACCGCTGCGTCACGGCGCCCGTGCTCGGCAAGGCCCAGCTCCTCACCGGTTCGATGACCAGCGCCGACCAATTCAAGGTGATCGATCCGCTCACCTTCGAGGTGACGCTGCCGAAACCCGACAAGCTCGCGCTGCCGAATCTGGCGACCGTCTATGCGATGATCTACAATTCCAGGCTCGCCAAGGCCCATGTCACCGAGGCCGATCCCTGGGGGATCAACTGGCTGAAGGAGAACGAGGCCGGCAGCGGCGCCTATATCGTCGAAAGCTTCAGGCCGGGCGAGCAAGTGATCGCCAAACGCAACGAGGCCTGGACTCGCGGCACGCCGGACAAGCCGGCCTTCTTCAAGCGGCTGATCATTCAGACCGTGCCGGAGCCGGCGACCCGCGCCAATCTGATCGAGCGCGGCGACGCCGACCTCGTCATCGACCTGCAGGCGAGCGACGTGCAGGCGCTGGAGGCCAAGGGCAAGCTCAAGGTGATCTCGACGCCGCAATACAATGCGGTGACCTTCATCTCGATGAACAACCGCATCGCGCCGTTCGACAACATCAATGTGCGCCGCGCCATCGCCTTTGCGCTGCCCTATGACGACATGTTCAAGGCGGCGCTGTTCGGCCGCGGCGCGCCGATGTTCGGCGCCATCTGGGCCGACGGCAAGCCGCCGAGCGGCGGCTATCCGATCCCGCAGCCGGTGAAGCTCGATCTCGACAAGGCCAGGGCCTATCTGAAGGAGGCCGGCATGCCGGACGGCTTCGCGACGACATTCAGCTTCAATGTCGGCCAGGCCTCGTCCGCCGAGCCGATGGCGGCGCTGGTGAAGGAATCGCTGGAGAAGATCGGCATCAAGGTCGACATCCAGAAATTGCCGGACGCGCAGATGTCGACGGCGATCAACGAGAAGAAGCTGCCGTTCTTCACCGAGGGCATCGTCGCCTGGCTGCCGTCCACCGACTATTTCTACCGCAACTTCTACACCGGCAATCAGCGCTGGAACTATTCCTCCACCGACAATGCCGAGATCGAAAGGATCGCGCAGGCCGCGCGCTTCGAGGCGGACAAGGCGAAATATGAGGAGGAGGGCAGGGAGCTCAACGCCATCCACTTCGACCAGATGTTCCAGATTCCCTTGTGGCAGCCGGCGCAGGACGCGGTGATGGCGGCCAGTCTCGACGGCTACGTCTACCAGTTCACCCGTCAGGTCGATTATCGCAACCTCAGCCGCAAGTAGCGGCGGCGCGCGGGCGACGACCATGGGTGCGATCGGCGGAACTCTGATCCGGGCGGCGAGGCGGTTTCTGTCCTCGCTGCCGGCGCTGTTCGGCGTCCTGGTCTTCACCTTTCTCCTGATGCGGGTGCTGCCGGGCGATCCCGCCGTGTTCTTCGCCTCCGGCCCCAACGCCGGCAAAGAGGAGATCGAGATGATCCGCAAGCAGCTCGGGCTCGACAAGCCGCTGCCGGACCAGCTCGCGATCTACCTCTATGACGTCGGCCGCGGCAATCTCGGCCGCTCGATGATGACCGGCCAGCCGGTCGCCAAGGATCTGCGCGAGCGGCTGCCGGCTTCGCTCGAATTGACATTGACGGCGCTGCTCATCGCGCTGCTCTCGGCGGTGCCGCTCGGCGTGCTGGCGGCGTTGCGGCCGGGCTCGCTCGTCGATCATGGCGTGCGGCTGTTCTGCTCGCTCGGCGTCTGCGTGCCGACCTTCGTCTCCGGCCTGCTGCTGATCTACGTATTCTACTATCTGCTCGGCCTGGCGCCCGACCCCACCGGTCGCGTCGACGTGTTCACCACGCAACCCACCGCGCATACCGGCTTCCTGCTGATCGACTTCGTGCTCGCGGGCGATCTCGACGGCTGGTGGGCCGCGGCGCGGCAGCTCATGCTGCCGGCCCTCACCATGGCGCTGTTCGTGATCGCGCCGCTGGCGCGCATCACCCGCGCCTCGATGCTGGTGTCGCTCGGCAGCGATTTCGTACGCACCGCGCGCTCGGTCGGCCTGTCGCGCTGGCGCATCGTCGTGACTTATGCGCTGCGCAATGCCGTCCTGCCGGTCATCACCATCGCCGGCATCGTGTTCTCGACCATGCTGGGGGCCAATGTGCTGGTGGAAAAGGTGTTCTCCTGGCCGGGCGTCGCCTCCTATGCGCTCGATGCGCTGCTGGTCTCGGACTACGCGCCGGTGCAAGGTTTTGTTCTCCTGATGGCGAGCGTGTTCGTGGTGGTCAATCTCGTCATCGACATCCTCTACGGCATCGCCGATCCCCGGGCGACGGTGGCATGAGCAGCGTCGAAGCGTCGTCCACGCTGCGCCATGCCGCCTTCGTGCTGCGCGGCAATCCGCTGACCGCGATCGCCGCCGCCGGCGCGCTCGTGCTGGCGCTGATCGCAATCATCGGGCCGTCGCTGGTGCCCTACGATCCCGTCGCCTCCGACGTGCCGCACGCCTTGCAGCCGCCGAGCGCTTCGCATTGGGCCGGCACCGACCAGCTCGGCCACGACGTGTTCAGCCGCCTGATCGTCGCCACCCGGCTCGATCTTGCCATCGCCGTCATCGCGGTCGGCATCTCCTTCGCGATCGGCGCCGTCATCGGCTCGCTGTGCGGCTATGCCGGCGGCCGGCTCGACCGCGCGGTCGGCCGCTTCGTCGACGTGCTGATGGCGTTCCCGCTGTTCGTGCTGGCGATGGCGATGGCGGCGGCGCTCGGCAACCGGGTCGAGAACATCGTCATCGCCACCGCCATCATCAACCTGCCGTTCTACATCCGCTTCGCCCGCGCCGAGGTCAATGTCCGCCGCAACCTCGGCTGGGTCGAGGCCGCGCGCGCCTGCGGCGACAGCCATCTCTCGGTGGTGCTGCGCTTCCTGCTGCCGAACATATTGCCGGCGATGGCGGTGCAGATGTCGCTCAACCTCGGCTGGGCGATCCTGAATGCCGCCGGCCTGTCGTTCATCGGCCTCGGCGTCAAGCCGCCGACGCCGGAATGGGGCATCATGGTCGCCGAAGGCGCGCGCTTCATCTCGACCGGGCGCTGGTGGCTGGTGACCTTTCCCGGGCTCGCCCTGATGCTGAGCGTGCTCTGCTTCAACCTGCTCGGCGACGGCCTGCGCGACATCCTCGATCCGCGGATGCGGACATGAGCGCGCCGCTGCTCGAGATCGAGAATCTTCACGTCACCTTCTCGACCCGGCGCGGCCTCGTCGAGGCAGTGCGCGGCGTTTCGCTCACGTTGCGGCCGGGCGAGATGCTGGGCCTGGTCGGCGAGAGCGGCTCCGGCAAGTCGGTCACGGGCTTTGCGATCACCAACCTGCTCGACAAGGCCGGCCGCATCACTGGCGGCCGTATCCTGTTCAAGGGGCAGGACATCACGCGCGCCGGCGCGGCCGATTTGCGCGCGTTGCGCGGCGCGGCGATGGCGATGATCTTCCAGAACCCGCGCGCGGCACTCAATCCAATCAGGGCCGTCGGTCAGCAGATCGCGGACGCAATCCTCGCCCATCGCCGTCTCTCCGGACGGGAGGCCCGCGACGAGGCGCTGCAGCTGTTGCGGGCGGT
>NZ_JAFAVV010000328.1 GCF_019242285.1 Bradyrhizobium sp. | reverse complement strand
GCTCGCGCGCTGGCAGCGCGAGCCACCGCCCGAGAACGATCCACCACGGCCTCAGGCCCGCGCCGCAGAGGCGGCCCGGCGGCTGTTTGCGATGTCGCAGCCGATCGCTGGCACTCTCGCCGAGAGCTACCTGCGCAATCGGGGCATTGATCCGGCGTGCGACGAGGGCGCACTCCGCTTTCACCCGCGCTGCTTCTATCGGCCCGATGAGAGCTTGCCCGTCGAGACCTGGCCCGCCCTGATCGTTCCCGTGACCGATCTTGAGGGCCGCATCACCGGCGTGCAGCGGACCTGGCTTGATCCTGATGGTTTCGACACCCGGCGGCTTGGTAAGGCGCCGATCGAGACGCCACGGCGCGCGATGGGTGATGTTCTCGGCAATGCGGTGCGCTTCGGCATCGCAAGCGACGTGCTGGCGGCAGGCGAGGGCATCGAGACCGTGCTGTCGCTGCGCACGGTGCTGCCGATGTTGCCGATCGTTGCTGCGCTCTCGGCCAATCATCTCGCTGTCTTCCGATGGCCTGCGACGCTGCGCCGGCTCTATGTCGCCGTCGACGCGGATGCTGCGGGTAAGGAAGCGGACAGAGCCTTGGCCGCACGGGCGACCTCGGCCGGCATCGAGGCGATTGCTCTTTGGCCAGGGCTTAAGGACTTCAACGAAGACCTGCGCAGTTTCGGTCCTGACGGGTTGCGAGAGTCTTTGCAAACCCAGATCGTGCCGGAGGATTTCGCTCGCTTCGTCCGCGCAATGCCGTTGGACGCTGCTTGAGCAGAGACGTTCGGGTTGAGCCATGATCGAACAGACGGGAGCCCGCTCCGTCTGTTCGCGACGCGCTCCTGGCCTTCTCAGGGGCGATCGGACGGCGGGCGCCCGGACCGGCAATGGCGGGTATGCGGCTATTTTCCGCCGGCCCGCATGGACCACTCTTTCGAAAGGTTGAACTGCGGGCCTTTGCAGCGCGAAGCAAAATAGCCCCATCCCCGCCATCCTCCGCATTCGCTCCGGCCCGCCGCTGTCGCGGCGGGTTCTGGTCCGGTTCGTCCACCGTCTCAGAGATCGCACGAAGGCCGCGATGGGCGCGGTCGACCTGACAGACGAGCTCTCCCATGACCGACCATGACGACACCGAACGCGAGCCGCTGCACGACGCTTCCGCAACTGACCTTGCCTTGACCGAACTGCAGCTCTTCGGTTATCGGCCCTTCGATGACGGGCCGGACCCACGACCGCTTCCCGAGGGAAGAACCATTGCTGGCGCAGTCGCCGACATCTTCGATGCGCTGGTGGCAACGCTTGCCGACACCCGCCTCGAACCGGACCTCCGGGAGCTCCTATGGTCTACCGTCAACCTGTTCCATCGGGCGACGGAACGCATTGAGCGCGAGCTGGACGACAACGAGCAGGCGCAGCGGACGAGCCAACGCGAACAGGACGGCTCTGAAGTGCGCTCGGTCGAGCTCGAGCGCTTGACGGCTCAGGGCATCTCGCTGGTCGAGCGCCGCAACGCCATGGAGCTGTTTCGCGACCAGGCGATGGAAGCCTTCGAGGTTCATACCCGCTCTCCGTGGCGGCCGCGCTCGGGATCACTGATCAACCATCGCACGCTCACCGCCGCCATGATCGATTCTCGCGACTTCCTCGCAGCCAAGCGTCGCGCCGAGACGGATGTCATGCTGCCACCCGGACCGAAGATCGCGCTCACCGGTGGACCGGACTTCAGCGACGTCGCGCTGATCTGGGACCGGCTCGACAAGGTCCGCGCCAAGCATCCCGACATGGTCCTGTTGCACGGCGGCTCGCCCAAGGGCGCCGAGCTCATCGCCGCCAAATGGGCATCCAGCCGCAAGGTGCCGCAAATCGCCTTCAGGCCGGACTGGACCAAGCATCAAAAGGCCGCACCGTTCAAACGCAACGACGCCATGCTCGATGCGCTTCCCATCGGCGTCTTGGTGTTCCCCGGCTCAGGTATCCAGGGCAATCTCGCCGACAAGGCAAGACGCCTCGGCATTCCCGTGTGGAAGTTCGGCGAGGGCGGCGCGTGAGCGCCGTCCTTTCGAGGTGATGCTCGGTCGCACACTGAACACGGCCGAGCAAGACGGGATGGATCGGAGGATATCTGATCTTTGGCTCCTCAACATTGTCCAGATCTGCCGATATTCTCAAAGCTCGCGCCGCGGCGGTGGTGGAAGGCGCAACCGTCATGCTTTTGTACGAAGGCCACCACCATGCTCGCCATTGGACTTGCACTCAATATTGCCGTTGTCGGCCTGTTCTGCTGGGCGCTGTTCTCGCTGTTGGTCCATGCGCTGCCGTTGTTCGTTGCCGTCAGCATCGGAATGGCGGCATTGCATCATGGTGTTGGTGTAACGAGCGCGCTGCTCGCGGGCTTCGCCGCAGCTCCACTCACGCTGGCTGTTTGTCGGTTCGCCTTTGCCGTGGCGCAGTCTGCGATTCCCCGCACAATTGTTGCGGTTATTTTCCTCGTTCCGGCAGCGGTTGCCGGCTATCACGCAACTCTTGCGTTGTCATATCTGCTGGCGCCGTTGTCGTCCCTACGTGAGGTCTGCGTGTGGCTCGGGGCCGCCTTTGTTTGCGGGATAGCATGGAACCGGCTTGCGCTGTTTGCCGCGCCGTCCGTCGTAGGCAGAGCGGCGTGCGACCAGGCTCCACCAGTCCTTAGGAACTCGGTTAGCAATGGATACCCGTTCGCGTCTCGGTGAATGGTCGGTATGATCGGGCTGCACGGGCCATGCATCGGCTTGGGCGGGGGACAGGTCATCAGCTCCTCGAAACGCTGGACCAGTTGCGCAGCCACCGTCTCGATGCCCGCAGGAGGCAGGCGGATGTCTGTCCTCGGGTTTGGCCGGCGTCCGAAACCGCCGTTTCCTGCCGGCGCCTTCTTTTCCGACGCCCGCTGTATCGGCCTCTTGAATTGGGCAACGAAGGCCTGCCACACTTTCTCCTGGGACTGCATCAGAGCGCGGACGCGCCTTGCCTCTTGATGGCTTGATCTGGCCGAAGACCGGCTGCGCCTCGATCGTCTTGAACGCAACGCCGCCTGTTCGACTTTCTTCCCCTGGGCTTAACGCCCATTCCTCGCGAGGCAAGAAAGTCGCCCATTGGCGTCCTCCGCTGGCGCTACGGCCCTTCGGGTGCGCCGCCGATCGCCATTCGGCTCATGTCGCGCCATCGAGGCCGCGGTGGTCGCGGGCTCGAGACAGCAAGGAGAAATGACATGGCTACCATCGGTTCCTTCAAGAAGGTCGGCAACGACTTCCAGGGCGAGATCATCACGCTGAGCCTGCAGGCCAGGGGCGTTCGCATCATTCCCGAGCCCAATCGCTCCAGCGATACGGCCCCCAGCCACCGCGTCTACGCAGGGCGGGCCGAGATTGGGGCAGCGTGGTCGAAGCGCTCGGAGGAGGGACGCGACTATCTCTCGCTCAAGCTCGACGATCCCTCGTTCAACGCGCCGATCTACGCGAACCTGTTCGACGACGAGGGTGGCGAAGGCTACACCCTGCTGTGGTCGCGGCCTCGGAAGACCGGAGACTGAGACCCGTCTCGACCATGCTCCGCCCGACCTCGTCGGGCGGAGCACATGAAGGGGTGCCAATCGCTTCCCGTTTCCGGTCCTACTGAGAAGGTGCACACGTCAACCGAAGACGACGCATCTCGCGTCAACCGCGTTCGCCTCATCGTTTCCGTGGCGACGAGCCAAGGCGACGCAATAGGCCAAAGCTCCACCTCGGTTTCGAACGCAGGCCCCGTCCGGTCTCATCGCAAAGCCCTCATCCTCGCGCACGAGAGCGCCACGGCGACGTACCTCGCGGATTTCAGCCTTACTCACTGGCATCAATATCATTGCCCAATAGCTAGACCGAAGTTTGCGCGATCGCGGAGGTGAAAACCGAGTCCGAGCGCCGGGTTAGCCGCGAAAGCATTTGTGGTTTGTGTCCATGTAAGGGATTCCCAAATCGGGCGAGATGTGATTCGATTCGGGGATGTTCATCGAGACGGTGCCGAATCGAGATTCGCCGCCCGCGGTGTTGTTGCGAAAGAGCTATCGCAACGAGAGGGGCCGGGCGCAGAAGCGAACCTTGGCCAATCTGAGCAAGCTGCCTGCGGACGTGATCGACGGGCTGAAGGCCCTTCTCAAGGGCGGCACGGTGATCGGCACAAGCGAGCTGCAGATCGAGCGCTCGTTGCCGCATGGCCATGTTGCGGCGGCGCTGGCATTGATCCGCAAGATCGCACTGGATCGGCTGATTTTGAGCACGGCGAAGGACCCAGCGTCGCGGCGCTATTGCGATCTCGTGGTCGCCATGATGGTCGACCGACTGATTACGCCACGCTCGAAGCTTGGCTTCGTGCGCGCGGTAGATCAGGAGAGTGCGATCTCGAGCTTGGGCGCGGTTCTGGGTTTGGGGAGGGTCAAGGAGCGCGAGCCCTATGAGGCGTTGGATGGGCTGCTCGAGCGCCAGACGCGGATCGAGAACGGCTGGCGCGGCGGCATCTCGAGGACGGCGTTCTGGTGCTCTATGACGTGACGTCATCCTATTTTGAGGGTCGCTATTGTCCGCTGGCGCGTTACGGCCACAGCCGGGATCATCGGCGCGACCGGCCGCAGATCGTGTACGGGCTGCTCTGCACACGCGAGGGGCTGCCGATCGCGGTGGAGGTGTTCGACGGCAATACGGCTGATCCGTCGACGCTGCGGACACAGGTCGAGAAGGTGAAGGACCGGTTCGCCATCAACCGCATGGTGCTAGTTGGGGACCGCGGCATGATCACCTCGGCGCGCATCCGCGATGATCTGAAGCCTGCAGGTTTGGATTGGGTTACCTGTCTGCGCGCGCCGGCGATAAAGGCGCTGGCGCAAGATGACGGGCCGCTGCAGTTGTCGCTGTTCGACGATCGCGATCTCGCCGAGATCAGCGCCCCGAACCTGTTCCCGGGTGAGCGGCTGATCGTCTGCCGCAATCGGGATCTGGCAGCCGAGCGGGCGCGCAAACGCGAGGAGCTGTTGGCTGCCACCGAACGCGAACTCACCCGCATCCAGGAGCAGGTTGGTCGAGAAACTCGCGCCTCAAGAGTGCCGCCGAGATCGGCATGGCGGTCGGCGCAGTGCTCAATCGGAAGAAGATGGCCAAGCACTTCGACGTCGAGGTAGCCGACGGCTATCTGTGCTGGTACCGCCGGGCCGAACAGATTGCCGAAGAGGGGCGCCTCGACGGCATCTACATTATCCGAACCAGCATGCCGGCTGAGCATCTCGATGCTGCAGAGACCGTCCAGGCCTACAAGGATTTGGCACGGATCGAACGCGCCTTCCGCTCATTGAAAACCGTCGATCTCGAAATCCGTCCGATCCGCCACTGGACCGCTGCAAGGTT
>NZ_JAFAVV010000269.1 GCF_019242285.1 Bradyrhizobium sp. | reverse complement strand
CTCGGGATGCCGGGGGCTGAACTCGAGCACCTTGAGGTAGCACTTGGCCGCCTCGATGTCCTTGCCGCTACCATAGAGCAGGTTGCCGAGCGCAAAATGCGAATCGAGGTGCTGGGGATTCCTGGCAATCGCCCGGTTCAGATGATCGATCGCCTCGGTGTTCCGGCCGAGCGTCTGCAGCACCATCGCAAAGGCATAGAGGATGCCGGGGTGATCAGGGTTGAGCGCCAGCGCTTTCGCGTAGCAGGTCAACGCGGCGTCCATCTCCCCGACATTGGCGTGGACCGCGCCGAGGCTGCCATGCGCCTCTGCCGCGTTGCCGTTGAGGGCAATCGAGAGCTGCAGATAGCCCTTCGCCGCGTCGGGCCGGTTCGTCGTCGCGCAGATCGCGCCTATCGCCAACAGCGACTCATAGTGCTGCGGCCGCTCGGCGAGCACGAAACGGAACAGCTGCTCCGCGATCGCGAGTTCGCCGCGCTCCTGCAATCGCTTGGCCAGCGCGAAAGCCCGCTCGGCGGGCGGCTCGGCGCGCGTGCTGGCCGCCACCGGATCGACGACCGTTTCGGCTTTCGTCTCAATTGGCGGCGCGGCGACGCCGAGAGCGTCGACGAGGGGCTTCAAGCGGTCGCCGTAGATCCGCGAGCGCCCGACCGAATTGGCATAGATCGGCCTGCGCACCTGGACGAAGCTTGCGGTCTGCACCGGACGCTTGGTCTCGTGGAAGGCAAGGCAGCGGTCGTCCCAGTCGAGCCCGCAATGCGCGATCAGACGCCTCGCATGTCCGTCCAGATTCTTGACGATATCCTCATATTGCACCTCCAGCATGACCTCCGGCGGCAGAACGGAGCGCCAATGCTGCATGAGGTGGTCGTAGGCCCGATAGTAGTGCCCGAGTTCGGTCAGGTCGTAGGCGAACGGCTGGTCCTCCTGGAACAGCAGCGAGAAACACGAGAGACAGGTGTCGACCGGATCCCGCTTCACATGGATGATCTTTGCATGCGGAAGGGCGAGATTGATCAGGCCGAGGAACAGGAAATTGAAGGGCATCTTGTCGATGATGCGATCGTGCAAACCGGCACGCCTCTCGATGCTCTCGACATAGGTTCGGCCGAGCCGCTTCAGGTCACCGTCCGACACCTTGCCCAGCAGATCGAGATAGGCGCCGCTGCCGCGCCGCTCCAATATCTCGGCGACCGCAACCGAGAAATCCTTGATCTCACCCGCGCCGCAAATGCGCGGGTGACTGGCGAGAATCTGCTCGACCAGGGTCGTGCCGGAGCGCGGCATTCCGACCACGAAGACTGGTGCATCCGCCGCGTAGCCGACGTCGCGCCGCGATCGCAGCAGTTGCTCGGTGAACGCCTCGCGGATGCGATCGATCTGCATCAGCGTTCCGCGCTCGTCGTAGGTCAGATGCCTGCGCTTGATTGCATTGCCGGTGCTCAGATGGCTGAAGGATCGTTCTCCGTCGCCGAGATCGGCGTAGGCCTTGCCGAGCGTAAAGTGCAATGCGATGCGCTGCTCGTCGGAAAGCGTCTGCTCCCGCGCGGCGGCTTCCAGCAGCGAGGGCAGACGCGCGTCGCCCTCGGTGAACGGTTTGGCGACCGCGAAATTGAGCTGGATGCCGAGGTTGTCGGGCGCGAGCGCTGCATCATAGGCCCGGCAGGCATCGTCGACGCGGCCCAGCACGAGCAGCGCGGACGCCAGATGGTTGAGAAGCTCCGCATCGTCCGGCTGGTCAGCCAACGCGGCCTGATAGCAGGCGACCGCCTCCTCGAAACGTTTCTCGCTCTGCAGCACATCGCCGAGATTGCGACGCGCGGCGGCGTTGCCGGGCTTGAGGCGGATCGCTTCCTCATAATGCCGGATGGCATCGGGATTGCGCCCGCGCCTGCGCAGGACGTTGGCGAGGTTGTTGTGGGTGTCGGCCGCAGCCGAATAGAGCTCGAGCGAGCTCTCGTAATGGCTGATCGCCGCGTCCAGATTGTCGAGCTCGGCGTAGAGATTGCCGAGATTGTAGTGCGCATCCGGCAGGCCCGGGTTGATGGTCAACGCCCGCTGATAGCTCCGGACGGCCTCGCTGCGTCGGCCGGTCATCATCAGGCAGCCGCCGAGATTGATGTGTGCCTCGGTCAGGTTGGGATCCAGAGCCAGCGCCTGCTGATAGCAGCCGATGGCGTCCTCGTATCGACCGACATGGCGAAGGGCGTCGCCCAGGCCGACATGCGCCAGCGCCGATTTCGGCCTGAGCGAGACGGTCGCCTCGCAATGGGCCAGCGCAGCCTCGTGTCTCCCGAGACGCTGCAAGGCGAGCGCGAGGTTCTGATGGGCCTCGGCGTTGTTCGGATCGAGCTCCAGCACCTTCTCGTACTGGATCACCGCCGCCGCCACGTCCCCACTGGCGCAGAGGATATTGGCCAATTGCAGGCGGGCGTCGCGATGCTCCTCATCGAGCTCGACCGCGGTCTCGAAATGGAGGCGCGCGCTCTCGAGGTCGCTGATGCGCCGAAACGCCGTCCCGAGCGCCGCCTGCCCCTCGGCCGACCGGCCGGCAATGGAAGCCGCCTTGCCGAGCAGGTCGCGCGCCTCCGCGGCAGCACCGAGCTGGTTGCGCACCACGGCGAGGCCGCACAGCGCGCGCAGGTGGGTCGGCTCGCTGTCGAGAAGGCGGCGATAGACCTGCTCGGCGGAACGCAGGAAATCGTCACCGGCCAACGCGCTCGATGGAGCTGCGGAAGACCGGAGGGCAAGAGCTTGTTCGTTCATGAGAGGGACAGAACTTCTTCAGGCGCAGATGTGATCGGTGAGCGAACGCGAACAATCCGGCTTCATGATGGCTCAGACGACAAGGCTGCAGCGCGCAGTCGAGCCGCAGCGAGCGTGGGGCGCAGCCAACCCGACAAAATCAAACCCAGCGCAGGACGGCATCCTGCGCTGGGTAGACTCCACTCATCACGTCATGGATCGAGCCGGCAACCGGGGATCAATGCCACATCTGCTCGAAGTGATGGATCATGGTCCCGCCGCTGTTGTGGACATCGTTACCCAGCGCGGCAAGAGCGGTGTTGGCGCCCGCCGTGTCGCCGCTTTGCAGCGCTTGGAGAAGCGAAATCAAGTCGGCGCCGAGGCCATGACCGCCACCGTCGTTGTGGTGATCGCCGCTAGATGTATCGGTCGGGGGCGTACCACCGGCCGGAGGCGTACCGCCAGCAGGAGGCGTACCGCCAGCAGGAGGCGTGCCACCAGCCGGAGGCGTACCACCCGCCGGAGGTGTACCACCGGCCGGAGGCGTGCTCGCCGGAGGCGTCGCCTGAGTGCCGCCCGTCCCGTTGGCGATATTGGGAGTCGCGGTCACCGGGATCGTGCCATGCGCAACACCATTGACCGAGGTCGCGGTGGTCACTGTCGTCGCCGAGCCGACATAGGTGCCGCCCCCCACGGGGACGTTGTTGCCCGACACGTCCATGGCGTCGGCGGCGAAGCCCTGGCCTGCGGCCGCGATCTCCGCCTTATCCGCGGCAAGCGCAGCGCCGGTATCGCCGTTCAGGATGCCCGTCAGCCCATGAACCGCCGCATTGCTATCAGCCTCCAGCGTGCCATGGTTCAATTCGTTGTCGAAGCGGCCCTGGAACACCGGACCCTGCGCCGCGTCGAAATTGGCGCCGAACTGCTGATAGTTCTGGATCTGGGTGATCAGCGCCTGACTGGCCGTCGCACCGCCGGTGGCGATCTTCTGAAGCGTCGCGTTGATGGTGTTGGCTTCAGCCAGGAACGCCGCCCAGAAGTTGGTTTGGACCTGGTTGTCCTGAAACTTGGTGACGGTCCCCTGGAGACCGCCGGGCATTTCGGCGAAGCCGCCGATATGCCCCGCGGCACCGGTGCCGCCGGCCGCCGTGTTCAGGTTGGCGTCGTTCTGCACGATGTCAATGATGTCGAGCAGATTGTCGGCGGTACCGCGCAAGGCGGTCGGGCTGCCCGTCGCCTCGGCGCCGTCGTACTTCTGAAGCTGAAGCTGAAGCTGCTGCGCCACGGTCTGCAGATGGATCGTGGTCAGCGCCGCGGCATTCGCCGTCTCGCCTGCCTCGATCTGGGCGAGTTGGGTATGGTTGTTCAGGATGGCGTTGACGCCCTGCTGCACGGCGGTGAAATCGGTGGTGATCTGACCGAGGTTCGCGGCGTTGATTCCGCCAGCGGCAAGAGTGGTCGCTGCATTGAACACTTCACCGACAGCCTGCAGACTGGTGCCCGCCGTCGCCGCCGCCAGGGCCGCCGGATCGTCGGCGCCGGCCGGCACGTTCTGGAACGCGACGTCGTTCGCGCCGGTCGTCGCCATGAAGGTGACGTTGTTCAGCGCAGACGAAAGATGCGCGTCGTTGTGGATCTCCTGCAGAATCTCGTTCTGCACCGCATGAAGCGTCTGGTCGGCAGCCGACAGCGTCGCCGCGTTGGTGGTCTGCGGTGCGGTGTTGATCAGCGTGGTCAACTGGCTGCTGACGCTATGGAGCACGGCGGTGTCGGTCGCGTTCAGCGCGAACGCCTTCCCGCCCAGCGTGACGTTGCCGGCATTGGCAAGCATCGCGTTGATGTCGTTCTGCACCGCATGGAGGTCGGTCGTGTAGGACGTGAGGAACGGATTCGAGTTGCCCGAGCCCGTCAGATTGAAAAGGCCCAGCGACGCGCGGATCGCATCGTTGAAGACGACGCCGGCCTGAACCAGATCCGTCGACTGATTGAGTGCGTCTGCACGCACGTTCAAAGTCGAAGTGCCGTTCGCGAGCGCCGTCGCGTTGAATGTGTTAGTCGCCATTAATCATCTCCCCGATCTCAAGATGGTAGCTCGTATCCTGCCCGGCGCTTTCCACAGAATGCGAGAATGCGTTGAACGTGCTTGTCCCCCAACAACCGACGTTCATCGGCCCAGGGCTGTCTCATTATGCGCCACCTAAGCGGCTGGTTTTTAATCGTTCCAATAGGGCCAAAAGAGGAGCACCCGGGGCCGCAAATATGTTGTTGTTGGGCAAAACGCTGCTGTTTTGTGCGGCTTTGACTCGTCCACAATTCGCCGGAACTTGGGCATCGAAGAAACCGAATGACGTGCCCTCTGCTCATCCCCGTGCTATCACCATGATCCCAGGCCGAACGCAGTCCTGGCTGCCCAATCACCTTCCATTCGATCGACGTCGTCACATGACCGAGCCAAGCCGCACGCCGCTGCCGCCGCATCTGAAGCGCCTCGAAGCCGAATCGATCGAGATCATGCGGGAGGTCGTGGCCGCGTTTGAAGCGCCGGTCATGCTCTATTCGATCGGCAAGGATTCGAGCGTCATGCTGCATTTGGCGCTGAAGGCCTTCCATCCGGCGAAACTCCCCTTCCCGCTTCTGCATGTCGATACCACCTGGAAATTCCGCGACATGATCAGCTTTCGCGACGAGACTGCGAGGCGGCTCGGCGTCGAACTGATCGTGCACGTCAATGCCGAGGGCGTCGAGCGCGGCATCAACCCGATCTCGTCGGGCTCGTCGCTCCATACCCAGATCATGAAGACGGAGGCGCTGAAGCAGGCGCTCGACCGCTACGGCTTCGATGCGGCGTTCGGCGGCGCGCGTCGCGACGAGGAAAAGAGCCGCGCCAAGGAGCGCATCTTCTCACATAGATCGGCCGCTCATGCCTGGGACCCGCGCAACCAGCGTCCGGAGCTCTGGCGTCTGTTCAACACACGCATCAAGTCCGGCGAGTCGATGCGCGTCTTTCCCCTGTCCAACTGGACCGAGCTCGACGTCTGGGAATATGTCCGCGCCGAGGAGATACCCGTCGTGCCGCTCTATTTCGCCAAAGAGCGGCCGGTGGTCGAGCGCGATGGCGCGCTGGTCATGGTCGACGA
>NZ_JAFAVV010000041.1 GCF_019242285.1 Bradyrhizobium sp. | reverse complement strand
GCCGCAGGTGCCCTTGATGGTGTGGACCAGGCGGAAGATGTTATCCAGAATCTTGGCGTTGTTCGGCTCCTGCTCGAACCGCACCAACTGATTGTCGACGGTGTCCAGGCTTTCGCTGGTCTCCGTCAGAAACTCCCGCAACAAGTCGTCCATCAATGCGCCTTCCAAGAACCAGCTATTGTGACCGTACCGTCGAACGCCCTCGTCCGACCGATACAGCCTCCAGCTTCTCCTTCCCGTTAATTTCGGTGTCCGTGCTAATACGGAGGAGCCTGCCGAGCGAGAGACGGGAACGCCGAAATCACACGCAGGCAGGAGCCGCGGCGATCAGGCCGGTGACGCCTCTTCCTCGCGTTTCATCAGCTTCCTGATTTCCTTGAGCGCCTTGTAGAGCGAGCCGGCCGCGACATGCCGGTCGACGCCGTCGATGAGGGCGCGGGCGTCGGGCAGAACTATCGCGAGCTCGCTGACGAGATCGAGATACGATGCCCGATAACGGGCGGCGTCGTTCTTCAAGTACATCATCTGAACGCAATGATAGAGCCGTCTCGCCGGCGTGTTCGCGGTTTCCGCGGTCACGGTATCCTTCTCGCGAAGGATTGGCGTCTCGCCATCGACCAGAAAGGTCGCGCGGGTACCGGAATTGATGATGACGCTGTCGCCGATGACGATGCGTTCGAACGGTTTCAGCTCCACTCTCAGCGGCATCGTCGTCTCCTTTCGGGGGCACGGCGCTGGAATATCCGGGCTCTAGGCCGGCGATCGCCTCGCTCCTGCCGCGGGCGCTTGGTAACGAGTTGCTTCCCCGATGTGCAGGCGCAAGACGGCGGGGACGAACCCCGCCGTCTCGATCTTCGGGCGTGCAACCGGCCTTAGCGGAGCAGCTGCAGCACGCTCGACTGCGACTGGTTGGCGAGCGCGAGCGCGGACACCGCGATCGACTGCCGGGTCGAGAGCGCCTGGCTTTCGGCCGCGAGCTGGTTGGTGTCGGCCAGCGTCAGGTTCGATGCACCGGTCTGCAGCACGTTGATCAGGTTCTTGTTGAAATCCTGACGGATCTGCACCACCGAGAGGTTCGAACCGAGCGCGGAGGCCTCCGACCGCAGCGTGGTCGAGGCGGCGTTCAGCGTGGTGAGCACCTTGTTCGCCGAGCTGTTGTCGAGGAAGTCGGTGCCCGAGGCCAGGGTCGACAGGCTGAGGCCCGCGGTGTTGAAGGTCACACCGGTGATGCTCAGCGTCGACTTGCCGGTCTCGTTGAACACCAGTTTCAGCGTGTCGCCGTTCAACAGGTTGACACCATTGAAGGAGGCGTCGGCCGCCGTGGTGTTGATCTGCGCCAGCACGTTGTTGTACTGGCCGACCAGGCTCGCGCGGGTCGCCTGCGAGGTCACGTCGGCGACGGGCGCCGCCGCCGTCAGGCTGGCGAAGGCCTGGCCGGAGCCGTTGGCGGTGCCGCCGACCGTGCCGATCGTCGAGGAGGCGGCATCGTTCGTCGTGGTGATGGTGATCTTTCCGCTCGTGTCGATCGAGGCCTGCAGGTTGTTCGCCGCCAGCGCCGTGTTGAGCTGGTTCAAGGTCGAGATCTGGTTGGTGCCGGTCCCGAAGGTGATGCTGGTCTGCGTGCCGCCGCCGGTGGCGCCGATGGTCAGCGTCTTGCCGGAGAGCGGGGGCGGCGTCAGGTTGGTGGTGCCGGCGGAGAGGCCGAGCGCGACGAGCGCGTTGCCGGTGCCGGAGATCACCAGGTTCTGAGCCGTGCCGGTCTGCACCACGAGCTTGCCGCTCGACACGGACGAGGCCGTCGAGGCGCCGGTGATCGTGTCGATCGCGCTCAGCACGTCCGACACTTTCAGGGTCGAGCCCGAGCCGATGCCGATGGTGACGTTGCCGGAGGCGTCGGTGGTCGAGGTGGTCTGACCGGTCGAGAAGGTGATGGTCTTGCCGTCGACGGTGAGGACCGAGCCGTTGGTGATCGCGGTCGACAGGTCGTTCGAGCTGGTGCTCGCGGAGCCGACCAGCTGGGTCGTCGCCGTGATCGCCGCCGCACTCGACGTGTTGTCGTTGTTGACGGCCGAACCGGTGACGCTGTTGTTCGAGGTCGCCGTGCCGAGCAGGTTCTGCGCGGTCGCGCCGGAGATGGCCGCCGAGGTCACGCTCGACTTGGCCGAATAGCCGACCGGGCTCTGCAGCACCTGGTTGGCGATCGACTGGGCGCTGGCGACCAGGCTCTGCAGCGAGGTGATGCCGGTGTTGGCGGCCTGCAGCACCTGCACGCCGTTGCCGATGCCGTCGAGCAGATTGGAAATGTCGCTGGCACGGTTGTTGAGCGACTGGGCGGTGAAGAAGTTGGTGGGATTGTCGAGGGCCGTATTGACCTTGTTGCCGGTGGCGAGGTCATTCTGGGTGGTGGCGAGCAGCGACGCGGTCGACTGCAGCGAGAGCAGATTCTGGCGGAC
>NZ_JAFAVV010000040.1 GCF_019242285.1 Bradyrhizobium sp. | reverse complement strand
TACGGCAACATGTCCGCGCCGACCGTGCTGTTCGTGCTGGAGCGCGCCCGTGCGCAGGGCCTGCCGCCGCGGTCGCTCCTGACCGCGCTCGGACCGGGCTTCACGGCGAGCTGCGTCGCGCTGCGGCACGCCGCGTGAGCTTCGCGGCCATCATCCTCGTCCTGGTGACGCTGCAGCGGCTGGGCGAGCTGGTCCTGGCTCACCACAACACCGCCAGGCTGAAGGCGCGCGGCGCGATCGAAATGGGCGCGAGCCATTACCCGCTGATCGTCGCGGTCCATACGGCCTGGCTCGCGGCGCTCTGGGTGTTTGGCCGCGATCAGGACGTAAACCTGATCGGCCTCGGCGTGTTCGTTCTGCTGCAGGGCTTGCGGGTCTGGATCCTGGCGACGCTGGGGGCGCGCTGGACCACGCGCATTATCATCCTGCCCGGCGCGCCGCTGGTGGCGGCTGGTCCATATCGCTACATTTCGCATCCGAACTACGTGGTGGTGGCCGCCGAGATCGCGGTCCTGCCACTCGCGCTGCACCTTCCATGGTTGGCGCTGGTGTTCTCGCTTCTGAATGCAGCGGTGTTGGCGATCCGTCTTCGCGTCGAGACACGCGCATTGAGCGAGGCCGTCGAACCGCTGGTGCCCGCCGTTTCATGAGCACGCTCGTCGAGACCGGCTGGAAGGACCGTCCCGACGTCGGGACCTGGGCGGCCTTCCTGCTGATGTGCCTCGGCATGTTCATGGCCATCCTCGACATCCAGGTCGTGGCGACGTCGCTCCCGACGATCCAGCAGGCGCTTCAGATCTCGCCGGACGAGATGAGCTGGATCCAGACCGCCTATCTGATCGCCGAAGTGATCGCGATTCCCCTGACCGGGCTGTTGACACGCGTTCTCACCCTGCGCTGGCTGTTCGTCTCCGCGGTCTCGGCCTTCACGCTGGCGTCGGTCGGCTGCGCGCTGAGCGGTGGTTTTGGCGTGCTGCTGATCTTCCGGATCGTACAGGGATTTTCCGGCGGCGTGCTGATTCCCGCGGTGTTCTCGGCGGTTTTCCTGCTGTTTCCGCCGCGGCTGCATGCGGCGGCCACGACCATCGGCGGCATCGTCGCGGTGCTGGCGCCGACCATCGGGCCGGTGGTCGGCGGCTTCATTACCGACACCTGGTCTTGGCCGTGGCTGTTTCTGATCAACGTGATCCCCGGCCTGGTCGCGGCAACGCTGACGCCGTCGCTGCTGCCGCGCCAGCGCACGGATTTCTGCGAGCTGGCCAAGCTCGATGCGCGCGCGCTGGTGCTGATGGCAGTCGCGCTCGCCTGCCTCGAGATCGGGCTGAAGCAGGCACCGCAGCGCGGCTGGCTGTCCTGGTCGTGTGTCGGTCTGCTCGTGGTCAGCGCCGGCGGCATCGCCGCGTTCGTCCGGCGACTGTGCGGGGCAGACCATCCGGTGGTGCAGCTCCAGGCCTTGCACCGGCGCTCTTTCGTGGTCGGTTGTGCGCTGAGTTTCTGCCTCGGCGTCGGGCTGTTCGGCTCGGTCTATCTGATGCCGGTCTTCCTCGGCTTCGTTCGCCGTCACGACGCTTTCGAGATCGGCAGCATCATGCTGGTGACCGGCATCGCGCAGCTCATCGCCGCGCCGGTGGCGACGGCGCTCGAAAGCCGGATCGGCGCGCGTCCGCTGACAGCGGCCGGTTTCGCGCTGTTCGCGTTCGGGCTCGGTTTGAGTTATTTCCAGCCACGCACGGCGGATTTCGAGGAGATGCTGTGGCCGCAGATCATTCGTGGCGTCGCCATCATGTTCTGCCTCCTGCCGCCGACCCGGATCGCGCTCGGCAGGCTCCCGGCAGGCGAGGTCGCGGACGCCAGCGGGCTGTTCAATTTGATGCGCAATCTCGGCGGCGCCATCGGCATCGCGCTGATCGATACCATCCTCTACGGCCATAGCGTCATTTTCGGCGAGCAGATCCGCGACCGCCTGATGGCCGGCGACGTCACGGCGGCCATTGCGATCGGGTTCGATCCGGAACTCTTCATCAGCCGCTGGTCGGCTGTGCCGGATGAGGCAGCGATCGCCCATGTTCGTCCGTTCGTGGAGCGCGCGGCGCTGGCGCTGAGCGTGAACGAAGCCTGGGCGATGCTCGCCTGCTTTGCGCTGATCGGCCTGTTCCTGGTGCCGCTGGCGCGGGACGGGCTTGATCCTAGACGGTAGGCACGTTGGGGCGCCGTCTTGGGTCGATCAGCTCCGGCCGCGATCCCGACAGCCGCTTGTGCAGATGGACCATCAGCGCCATGCCGAACAACGGCGTCGCCAGGTTGACGACGGGGATGGAGACGAAGGCTGCGATCAGCATGCCGGCGGTGAAGACGGTTGCCGCATTGTCGCGCCGCATCAGCTTGGCTTCCGGCGCCGGACGGAAACGCATGGCAGCGAACTCGAAATACTGCTTGCCGAGCAGCCAGGCGGTCGCGATGAAGAAGGCGATGAAACCTGCGCCAGCCACGAACACGAAGGGCAGCGCGATCAGGTAGACCAGGATCGTCAGCAGTGCGGTCTTGATGCCTTCGGTGGCCGCGAGACTGATCGGCAGTGCCACCCCGGGATGTTCGGCCGGATAATATTCGTGCTCGACCAGCTCTCCGATCTCGTCGACGAACAGGCTCGCGATCAGCGAGGTGATCGCGGGCATCAGGAAGATGCCGCCGAGCACCACGCCGAAGCCGGCCGCGATCGAGATGATCCAGGCGAGCACGTCGAGCGGGGTATGGAAGCCGGGCCCGAGCACCGCCTCAGCCCAGCCCTCGCCAGAGGTCGCAAGCCAGCTCAACAGGCGCTGCAGGCCGATCGCGAGCACCGTGATCAGGACCAGCGCGAGGCCGATCGAACGCCACAGGATCGAGCGCATCGGCGGCGACAGTATTTGCGACAGCGCCTTGAGGGCGGCATCCAGCATGGTCTTACCTTTCGCGAAAAGCGTTCAGGAGAGGTAGCCGCCCGGTCTGGCGTCGGCAAGGGCCGCGACGGTTTCACGCATCCGCGAGGGCTCTCGCCGGCTTCAATAGTTCAGCGTGGTCCCGGCGATCCGGAGGACGACGAAGAACCAGGCGAGGAACACGCCGCTCGCCGCGATCAATGAATGATGGATGCGCGACCATCGCCCGCCGACATGGCCGCGCCAGGACTGGATCGCGATCCAAAGCATCGGAGCCGCGCCGAGAACACCGAGCCACGCGAGCGCGTAGAGCGCGAGCAGCCAGGGGTCCAATTCGGCGTTGAAGATGGTCAAGTTGCCGCTCATGACCAAGAGCACCACCATCGCAGTGATCACGATGGCATCGGCAAGCAGAAGCAGGCGCATGGCGAGATATTGGCGCCGCTCGGTGCGATCCTCGCTCCAACGCCGTTTGCGCCAGCGCCGGTAGAGCGCCGCCGGCGGCCAGCCCAAGAGCGTCGTCAGGATGACGATGGCGCTCGCCACGAATGCAAGCGCGATCCATCGCACGTCGAGCCACCAGGGAGCGCGTTGCAGGCGGCCGCCCGGTTGTACCATGGCGGACTCGTCGTCGACGTAGACGAGGCGCGAGCTTCTCGGCCCCTCATAGAGATCGTGATCGATGTGCCTGAATCGTGTTCCCTGGCCGAACGGCCAGATGGCGGGATGCAGTCTCATGTCTCCCGCAGCATCGATCCGAACCAGGCGTTCGTTGAGCAGATCGTTGAACCGCAGGAAGGTGGATTCCGCGCGTCGTCCGGAACGATAAACGCCCGCGATTGATGATTCGTCGGCGCCGGGATGTGGCCTGGCCGTCGGCTCCGGGACCTCAGGTAGAAAGCGCCTTACGATCGCGTTCACGGGGTCGGGCTGCCGGCTCAGATCGCCGATCGACTTGATCTCGCCGATGCCGTCACGGCAGACGAAGATGCCCAGATCCTGTCCGGGAAAGATTTCGAGCTCGCTGAAGAAGCTCTGGGTGGCGCCATCGTGGCCGAGGGCATCATGGCCCCTGATCTTCTTGCCGAAGAACACCAGGCCGAGAAAGCCCGCGGGCGTCGCGTCCTGAGGCGCCATCATTTCGTCGAGCCGCGACTTGGCAAGGATGCGAACGCCGTCGAGCTCGCCCCCATTCAAGAGGGCCCGAAGGAAGCGCGCCATGTCGGTGCCGGTCGCCGAAAGCGCGCCGGCCGGGGCAAGCACGATCTCGAATGCCGCGCGCTCCGGTTTGTCCGACGCGATATAGGCCTTGGCCATCAGCGGTGCGAGGTCCGCGGGCAACGGCTGCTGGAAGGTCGAATGACTCATGCCGAGCGGATCGAGGATGTGCGCCTTGACATAGGAGGCAAACGGCTCGCCCGACACCCGTTCGACGATGTAGCCGACCAGGGCAAAACCGTAGTTGGAATAGGCCGCGATGTCGCCTTTAGGAAACAGACGAAGCGGCAGATTTTCCTTCAGCCACGCGCCGAGCGGCGCCGGTTCGGGATTGCGCGCGAACAATCCCTTCACGTGTTCCTCGAAACCGGCACGATGGGTCATCAGCCGGCGCAGGGTGACGGGCACACCGCCCGCCGGCGTCGGTATGGAGAAATCAAGGTAATCATTGACATCGCGATCGAGCTCGAGCTTGCCGGCGTCGACGAGCTGCATCACGGCAATGCCGGTGAACAGTTTCGAGATCGATCCCGGCCGCACCAGAGTCTGGTCCGCCGTGAACGGCTTGTTCGCGGCAATGTCCTGCGAGCCGTAGCCCTTCGCGAATACGAGGCCGTCATGCCTGACCACGACCACCAGCGCGCCTGGCCCCTTGCGCTGCTCGACCCAGTCGTTCATCAGCGGGTCGATGACGCGGGCGAGATGCTCGGCGGTCAACGTCTGTGGCGGCGGGTCGATCTCGTCAGCGCCCGCACCCGATGCCGGCGCTCCAACGACGACTGCAACGCCGAGACACAGGAGTCGCACAGCGCGAACGAAGCCCACGGAAACGCCCCTTACGATGCTGCACGTCTCCGCGATTATAGACGACGCGCCGTCCTCCCTACAACCTCGCCGCGCGCAGTCGTAACGCATTGCCGACCACACTGACCGACGACAGCGACATCGCGGCGGCGGCGATGATCGGCGACAGCAGGACGCCGAAGGCGGGATAGAGAATTCCAGCCGCGATCGGCACGCCGGCGGTGTTGTAGATGAACGCCAGGAACAGGTTCTGGCGAATGTTGCCCATGGTCGCCTGTGACAATCTTCGGGCGCGGACGATGCCGCCGAGGTCACCTCGCAACAATGTGATGCCCGCGCTTTCCATTGCGACATCGGTGCCGGTGCCCATCGCGATGCCGACCTCGGCGGCCGCGAGCGCCGGCGCGTCGTTGACGCCGTCGCCCGCCATCGCGACGATCCTGCCGGCCGCGCGGAGTCTGGCGACCACGGCGCTCTTCTGATCGGGCAACACTTCGGCCTCGACATCGGCGATGCCAAGCTTGCGCGCCACGGCGGCGGCCGTGGTGCGGTTGTCGCCCGTCAGCATGATCACCTTGATGCCCTCGGCGGCAAGCGCTTTCAGCGCATCCGGCGTCGAGGCCTTGACCGGATCGGCAATCGCGAACAGCCCCGCAAGGGCGCCGTCGACCGCCATGTGGACCACGGTCGCACCATCGCCGCGCATCCGCTCGGC
>NZ_JAFAVV010000029.1 GCF_019242285.1 Bradyrhizobium sp. | reverse complement strand
GAGCAGGGGCCGATCCACAAGGAAGCCGACCAGAGAGCGATGATCCATCGCAGCATGGACCTGTTGGAGAAGTTCACCGGCAAACGGCCGATCGGCTGGCTCGGCCCGGGCCTGACCCAGACGCTGGAGACGCCCGAGCTGCTGGTCGAGGCCGGTGTGAAATATATCGGCGACTGGGTCCATGACGACGAGCCGACCGTCATCGGGACCGCCAACGGCCCGCTGGTCACCCTGCCCTATACGGTCGAGCTCAACGACATCCCGATGATGCTGGTGCAGCACCACGAGAGCGACCATCTCTACAAGCGCGCGATCGAGGCCTTCCACCAGCTCTACGAGGAGGGAAAGCACCGCGCCAAGTTCATGGCGATCGCCATCCACCCCTATATCAGCGGCCAGCCGTTCCGCATCAAGCCGCTCGCGGCGATCTACGACTATGTCAACCGGTTCGAGGGCGTGCTGCACTGGAACGGCGAGCAGATCTACGACTGGTATCGTGGCGCAGCCGAAGTGGACCGCTGACGGCGCTCGGCGCGGCAGCAGGTTGGTCCTCGCCAGATCGACCACCTCGTCGCCGCGGCCGTTCATCACCGCACGCAGCACCAGAGGCTGAATCCCTTGACCTGCTCCGCCGTGATGGTCGGCGGCATCGAAAGCTCCTGCTTGGCGGTGACGACGTCCAGAAGCGCGGGCCCGTCATGGTCAAGCATCTCCTTCATCGCCCCCGGCAACTCGCCGGGATCCTCGACCCGGCGCGCGAACAGGCCCATGGCGCGCGCCATCGCGGCGAAGTCCGGATTTTGCAGGTCGACGCCGGTGTAGACGAAGCCCGCGGCTTTCATCTCCAGCGCGACGAAGCGGAGCACGCCATTGTTGAACCGCCGCGCGGATCGCGTTCTCCAGGAGATAAGGAAGCTGGCTCACATCGGAGACGAGCTCGCAATAATGGCTGCACTCCCCGAACAGGGTCTGCGGATGCGTCTCCTGGAAATACCCGCCCCCGATCTCGGCCGACGGGATCTGGGCCGCAATCGCGGGCACCGGCACGCGGCTGCGATGCGCGTCGAACAGCCCGTTGATGAGATGCAGATTGCCGGGGCCGCAGGAGCCGGCGCAGACCGCCAGCTTGCCGGTCATTTGCGCTTCGCCGGCAGCGGCGAAGGCGGCCACTTCCTCGTGCCGCACATGCACCCACGCGATGGTGCCCCGGCTCCGCAGTGCCTCCGTGAGGCCGTTCAGGCTGTCACCGACGATTCCGTAGATTCGCTCTACGCCGGCCTGCTCCATCGTCGCGACGAGCAGATCGGCTACGTTTCGGATTGCCATCACGGTCTCCAGCAAATGCCGGTTTCGGCTCTCGACGTCTCACTGCACCAGCTTGGCGTCGAGTGTGATGGTGGCATTGAGCACTTTTGAAACCGGACAGTTCTTCTCCGCTTCGCCGGCCAGGCGGGCGAACGTCGCCTCGTCGAGGTTCGGCACCTTGCCGCGCAGGGTCAGCGCCGAGCGGCTGATGCGGAATCCCTGCCCTTCCGGCTCCAGCGTCACGGCGGCCTCGGTGGAGAGCTCGGTGGGTGTGAAGCTGGCGGCCTGCAGCGCGAAGGCCAGCGCCATGGTGAAGCAGCCGGCATGCGCCGCCGCGATCAGCTCCTCCGGATTGGTGCCCTTCTCGTTCTCGAAGCGCGTCTTGAACGAGTACGGCGTCTGCGACAGCACGCCGGAATCGCTCGAAAGATGGCCGCTGCCGGCGCGGCCGGTTCCCTGCCAGACTGCCTTTGCCTTGCGGATCATGTCGGTCTCCTTGCCCCGTTGCCCCGCACATCTAAGGATCGCACCTGTCGCTTCAACACGTTTGCATTGGCCAGTCTTTCGGGAGCGCACGACTCACAAGAGATTGATCGCGACCTTGATGGTGGCAGGCTGACGTTGAAGCCATGATCCCGCTCACAAGCTTTAACAACATTTGACGGGCGGTGCGCCCTGCTTTCATGCACCTGACCGGACATGCGACTGGCTTGCAGCCGTTCAATCATCGACAGGAGGAGAGCCATGCCTGACGTCATCGATCATAGTCGCCGACGGTTCATCGGGGCTGCGGCCATGACCGTCGCCGCGAGCCACCTCGCGCTGGACGGCTCTGCCGAGGCGCAATCGGCGAGGCCGAACAGGCCAGCCCTCACCGTCAAGCCCGGGACCAACACGTCCTTCGCGTCGCTGAAGCAGATCGATGCCGGACTTCTGAACGTCGGCTACGCCGAGGCAGGACCTGCCGACGGACCACCCGTCATTCTGCTGCACGGCTGGCCCTACGACATCCACAGCTTCGTCGACGTCGCGCCCGTGCTCGCCGCCGAAGGTCATCGCGTGATCGTCCCGTATTTGCGTGGCTACGGCACGACGCGTTTCCTGTCCGACTCCACCTTCCGCAACGGCCAGCCGTCGGCGATCGCTCTCGACACCATCGCGCTGATGGACGCGCTCAAGATCGACAAGGCGACGCTGGCGGGATTCGACTGGGGCGCGCGGACGGCCGACATCGTGGCCGCGCTGTGGCCGGAGCGCTGCCGCGGGCTGGTCTCGGTGAGCGGTTATCTGATCGGCAGCCAGGACGCCGGCAAGCAGCCGCTGCCGCCGAACGCGGAGCTGCAATGGTGGTATCAATTCTATTTCGCGACCGAGCGCGGCCGCGCCGGCTACCAGAAATACCGGCGCGAGTTTTCCAAATTGATCTGGCAGCTCGCCTCGCCGAAATGGCAGTTCGACGACGCCACCTTCGAACGCAGCGCCAAGGCGTTCGACAATCCGGATCACGTCGCGATCGTGATCCACAATTACCGCTGGCGGCTCGGTCTCGCCGAGGGCGAGGCACGCTACGACGACGTGGAGAAGCGCCTGGCCCAGGGTCCCGTCATCGCCGTGCCCACCATCACCATGGAAGGCGACGCCAACGGCGCACCGCATCCGCCGCCCGCGGCCTATGCCCGGATGTTCTCCGGCAAATACTCGCACCGGACCATCGAAGGTGGCATCGGGCACAACCTGCCGCAGGAAGCGCCGCAGGCCTTCGCGGAGGCCGTGATCGACGTCATGGCCGAGAGCTGATCTCTCGGCAGCCGCGACCTCAGATCAAGTCGTGGCCGCCATCGACGTGGCGGCGCGGTCGCTGGCTGGCTGATCACGCCGTCCTGCGAGGACGAGGGCGATCGCGCCGGTCATGCCCGGCCCTTGGCGGCTTCGCTCGTGCGTTCGGCTCTGACTAGGTGAGCGCAGGATTCGGCCGGTCCGCACCCTGCGCACGAAACAGCGCGGCCGTGATCCAATTCCGGGATGGCCCAACCCGACCGGGGCAAACGCATTCGCGATCCTCCCTTCGGCGCCACGGCTTGCGGGTTCACCGTTTATCGTTCTTTGGCCACCAAGATGCCGCCACGTACGGTGCCGTAAAGTATTTTGATCATAATTCTGCTTTAATGATCGATGGCCGGAAACGACGTCCGGCCGACGTGCACGGATCGCGCGTTCGGTCGCAGAATCATCGGTGCAGCCAGTTGTTTCAAGGGATATGATCAACCCTTCGGATACTGAGGTTTTTACGGCCCCAGCAAACCGTTGCAAGCGGTGTCAATTGTCTGTTTGAGTCACAGAAGCAATTTTTTGGATTCCAGGAGTGATAATGGCGGATCGGTTTTCCGGAAGCGTATTGCACAGCCATTCGGGAGACGAAGAGCCGGTGCCCAGCCTCGGCGAAATCGGGCTCAACAATTTCGCGCCCTATCTGATGAACCGCCTGATGTCGCGCTGGAACACCAACATTCTGGACGGTCTGAAGGACTTCGACATGTCGACGGCCAAGATGCGCGCGCTCGCCGTGCTCAGCGTGTCGTCGTCGCTCACCATCAACGAGCTATCGGTGTTTGCCGTCACCGAGCAGTCCACCATGAGCCGGACGCTGGACGCGCTGGAGGAGCAGGGTTACATCCGCCGCCAGCCGCGCGCCGACGACATGCGGGTCCGCGACGTCAGCATCACGCCGAAGGGACGCAGCGCCTTCGAGAAGGTCTGGCCGACCATGTACCACATGCTGCTGCAGATGTTCGACGGCATCGAGGAGGACGAGTATCGGAACTTCCTCGGCACGCTGCAGAAGGTGCTGCGCAACGTCCGCAAGCACGAGATCTGAGCACTCCCGAAATCCCTACAGTGTCGCCACCGTCTTCAATGCGCCGTCGAGCGCGATGCCCTGCTCGTCCATCAGTGCCGCCTGACGCAGCCGCCGCATCCACTCGGCGCCGTCCTGCCGCGAGGCGAGCAGCGGCAGTACGGCCATCACCCGGTCGAACTTCGACATCCCCCGCGCATGCGTATCCGAATAACCCTTGACGAGGCGACGGCACTCCAGCGTCTCGGCGGCGAGATCGTAGTTCGATGATAACAGTCCCGTCGCGGCCGCGAGCCACGCCTCGCGGTGCAGCGTTTCGCGATGGTGCCGCAGCGTGCCGCGGCGCCTGCCGCGCAATGCCGAGACGAGATAGAGCCCGACGAACCAGAACACCGTGCCGGTGCGGACGCGGCGGCCCTGGTTGATCCATCGATCAAGGCGCGCAAACAGTTTTGGCCGCTGCTCGATCCACTCGCCGAGCCGTTTCGGCAGCGTGCCGCAGACCTCCGCCATGCGCGGATGCATGTATTCGGTGGTGTAGACGATCTGGTCGTCCTTGGCGCCGACCTCGGCGCGCACCCGCGCAAATCGCGAGCCGCGGACCTTGAGGTCGGCGACCCGGATCACGTCGTCATAGGCCATCGCGATCGCGACATGTTTTGCGGCTTGCACCGTGAAGGCAAACGCCTTCGCGTCTCCACCATTGCCGCGGTCCAATCCGAGCAGCGCGCCGAGCCGATCGAGATATTCGGCCGCATAGGCCGGGTCCTGGAAGTCGACCAGCCGCTTCACCCCGGCGAACAGGAAGCCGTGGGCGATCTCCGGAAACTCGGCGCGGATGCGGCCGACCAGCCGATCCAGCTCCGGATTTTCCACCCGCGCAGGCAGCGCATCGAAGCGCTTGCCTGGTGCGGCGGCGACCGCATCCCGCGGCGATTGCCGGGTGCGATCGAACGCCGCGTTGAACGCCTTGAGGCTTGCGTCCACGCCCCGCCCGCCCGCCGTGATGGTGGCCTCGAACGCAGCCTTGTCGAACGGCAGCACGCCGGCCGCCGCGAGCGCGCCGAACAGCGCCGCCGAGATCACGCTGCCGTTCCGGCTCGCCAGCGTCTCCATGTCGAAGGCGATGGTCTTCTTCGCGGCGAAATCGGCCGCATCGATCACCGTCGCCGAATTGCCGATGCCGTCGCCGGGCGCGACCTTCTCGCTGATCGCGAAGGCGCGGTGTGTCGAGGCGATCAGCACGGTCTTGTCCGGCGTGACGAGGCCGCGCAGGATCGAGCGGCCGGCTTCCATCATCTCCGCGGCCAGCACGATGTCGACATCGCCGGGCGTCGGCATCAACGACAGGATCGGCGGCACGCCGCTCCGCGCCTGCAGCATCTCGATGTAGTAGATCGTGGCGCCGGTCCGCTGCGCCACGCCGGGCACCGAGGTCGATTGCGCCGCCCAGCCTTGGGCTTCCGCCAGCTCCACGATCCAGTCCGTGAGCACGCCGCCGCCCTGGCCGCCCATCGCCAGAACGGCGATGCTGAGCGGTTTCAGCGGCGAGAGCCGCGCCGTGCTGGTCACGGGCTGGTCGATGACAGCCTCCTTCAATCGGCGAACGCGATCCGCGTGGCGTCGCGCCGGCGCTGCAGCCAGCCGATCACCGCTCGGCGCATCCGGTAGATCAGGCGGTCCAGCCCGCTCGGATTATGGATGATGTCGGCGCGATAGAACGACGGGCACAGCGCCGCGGCTTCCGACACCTCGCCGCAATTGCCGCAGCCGACGCAGCCATTGTCGATGGCGGCAACCGGATCGTCCTTCAACGGATCGTCGGTGTGCTTGACCGACAGCGACGGGCAGCCGGAGAGGCGGATGCAGGCATGGTCACCGGTGCAGACGTCCTCGTCGACGCCGAACCGTTCCTTCACCATGCGCCGGCCGTCCTTGACGGCCTTGAAAAACTGCGGCCGCACGCGGCGCTGCTTGTTCAGCATGCATTCCGAGGACGCGACGATGATCTTCGGTCCTTTCTGCTCCGTCGTCAGCGCCTCGCGCAAGGTGTCGCGTACTTTCGCGACGTCATAGGTCCGGTCGATCTGCCGCACCCATTCCGCCCCGATCCCCTTCACGGCATTCACGATCGAGTTGTTGGTCTTGCGGCGCGGGTTCTGCGCGCGTGACGACATGATGTCCTGGCCGCCGGTCGCCGCCGAATAATAATTGTCGACGACCAGAATGACGCCGTCCTGCTTGTTGAACACGGCGTTGCCGACCGACGAGGCAAGCCCGTTGTGCCAGAAGCCGCCATCGCCCATGACAGCGATCGAGCGCTTGCCGGCCGGCACGTTGAAGGCCGAGGCCGACGCGGGGCCGAGACCGTAGCCCATCGTCGTGCCGCCGATGTTGAACGGCGGCAGGATCGAGAACAAATGGCAGCCGATGTCGGCGGAGACGTGGTGCGGACCGAGTTCCTGCTCGACCAGCTTCATCGCCGCGAAGATCGGGCGTTCCGGACAGCCGGTGCAGAAGCCCGGCGGACGCTGCGGCACGGTCGCCGCCAGCGCCTTCACCTTCGGATCGTTCAGCACCGGGCTCGGGTCCGGCACCGGCGGCTGGTTGCGCAGCAGGAGGCGGGCATGTTGCCCGATGAACTGTTGCAATCCCTTGACCAGCACCGGCGCGGTATATTCGCCGCCCATCGGCAACACGTCCTTGCCGCTGACCTTCGTCTGGAGGTCGCGCCGGCGCAGAATGGTGTTCAGCGCCTGCTCGATATATTCGGGGGCGCCCTCCTCGACCATCAGCACCGCGGTCTTGCCGGCGCAGAACGCCACCAGCTCATCGTCGATCAGGGGATAGGCGACGTTCATGACATAGAGCGGCACCAGCGAGCAGCCGTAGACATCCGCAAGCCCCAACTGCTGCAATGCGCGCATCACCGAGTTGTACATGCCGCCCAGCATCACGATGCCGATCTCGCCTTCGGCGGGCCCGAACAATTCGTTGAGCTTCCGCTGCTTGATGAACTCGACCGCCGCCGGCCAGCGCCGCTCCAGCTTGTCCTTTTCCTGCAGGAAGCTCGCCGGCGGCAGCACGATGCGGTTGACGTCGCGCACCGGGTTTTCCAGCGCTTCACGCAGCGTGTGCCTCGGCTTCTGGTTGTCCTTGGCCACGAACTGGCCGCGGACGTGGCAGGCGCGGATACGCACCTCGAGCATGACGGGCGTCGAGGACGCCTCCGAGAGCTCAAAACCGTCCTCCACGGCTTTGACGATCGACGGCAGGTTCGGCCGCGGATCGAGCAGCCAGACCTGCGACTTCATGGCGAAGGCGTGCGAGCGCTCCTGCATGATGGAGGAGCCCTCGCCGAAATCCTCGCCGATGATGATCAGTGCACCGCCGGTCACGCCGCCGGACGACAGGTTGGACAGCGCATCGGAGGCGACGTTGGTGCCGGCGGTCGACTTGAAGGTCACGGCGCCGCGCACCGGATACATCACCGAGGCCGACAGCATCGCAGTGGCCGCCGCCTCCGAGGCCGAGGTCTCGAAATGGACGCCGAGTTCTTCCATCACGTCCTTGGCGTCGGCGAGCACGTCCATCAGGTGCGAGATCGGCGCGCCCTGATAGCCGCCGACATAGGAGACGCCGGATTGCAGCAGCGCCTTGGTGACTGCGAGGATGCCCTCGCCGTGAAACACCTCGCCGGCGCCGAGCTTGAGGTCCTGGACCTCGCGTTCGAATGACCGTTCAGCCATCACAGCCTCCCGCTTCGTACCTGACGCTTGCCGGCCCAAGCATGGATTGATAACGCTCGTTTGCAACACTTAGTTTCGGCACAGCCATGTCGAGCCAACTTCCGCCCACCGAGCGCCGTTTCGTCGCGACACCGCGTGCCCGCATCCATGTCGCCATCGCCGGCAGCGGCACGCCGCTGCTCCTGCTGCACCAGACGCCGCGGTCCTGGGACGAATTCCGCGACGCACTGCCGCTGCTCGGGCAACGCTGTTGCGCCATCGCGATGGATACGGTCGGCTTCGGCGATTCCGAGGCGCTGCCCGAAGGCGAGGACTCGATCGAGTCCTGGGCGGCCTGCGCCTTCGACCTGCTGGATGCGCTCGGCATGGAGAAGGCCGCCATTGCCGGCCATCACACTGGCGCGGCGATCGCGGTCGAGATGGCGGCGTCGCGGCCGGAACGGGTTCGCGCGCTCGTCCTGTCGGCCTCGCCCTATGTTGATGCGGTGCGGCGCGCTGCGGCGCCAGGCAAGAAGATAATCGACGAGGTCAGCCCGGCCAGCAATGGCTCGCATCTGCTCACGCTCTGGCAGATGCGCCAGCCGTTCTATCCGGCCGAAGACACCGACCTGCTGCAACGGTTCATCGTCGACGCGCTGAAGGCCGGCCGCCTGGCCGCCGAGGGACACCGCGTCGTCGACCGCTACGTGATGGAGACACGCCTGCCGCTGGTGTGCTGCCCGACGCTGGTGATCGCGCCGACCGCCGACCCGCATGCCCATCCGGTCGCGGCCAAGGTCGCTGGCGCCATCGCCGGCGCGAAGCTGGTCGAGATCGTGGGCGGCATGGTGCCGTTCCCGGACCAGATGCCGGACGTGTTCGCCCGGATCACGCTGGATTTTCTCGAGCCGATCTTGCGGACCTGAAATCCGCGCCGCTGACGGATGTTCAATCATCCTGCCGTCCCCGCGCGACGAATTTTCGGAAATCGGCGACAGCACGTTCCGGCGCCAGCGCGAAGCTCGGGCCGCGGCTCGGCTCGAGCCCCTCTAGCTCGCGTAGCGCCACCGCCATCTCCGCCGTCTTGAGGGCGACCGCTGCACAATTGACCACCGGCGCATGGCCGATCTTGTAGCCCCGCTGCCGGCACAACAGCAGCGCCGGCAGCACGCCGGCCGGAATCACGACGTCGGCGCCGGCCGCGACCAGCGGCGCCGCCTTCTCGTCGAAGATCGCCCGCATCCGCGCCAGCGCCGCCTCGTCGCCGGCGAAGGCCGGGTTGAAATCCGACGGCAGGAAGCCGAGCCCGATCACGCCGCTGATGCGGTCACGCAGGCCGTACCGCTCCGCCTGCTCGTAATGATAGACCTCGAACACGGGATCGATCGAGACCAGCGCCAGGCGCCGTCCGAGCTGGGCCGCGAAGTGCAGCGTCGCCTCGCCGGCGCCGACCACCGGAATCCGCACGGCCGAGCGCGCCTCGTAGAGCCCGGGGTCCTGGAAATGACCCATCACGAACGCGTCGTAGCCTTGCCCGACCGCCTCGATGCAGCGATCGATCGCGAGCGCCGCGCAGCGAAACTCGGTGAGGCGGCCGAAATCACGATCGGGCGGCGACGTGCCCGCGACGTCAACCGTCGTTCCCGGCGCCGCGATACCGTTGAGATAGGAAGACAGGCGCTCGAAATAGGGCGCGTTCTGCGCGGCATCGACGAAGCTCAGCCACAGGATGCGCATTTGACACTTTCCTCATCCATGCTCCCCATGAAGCTGGACCGAGACGGGAGCAGGAGCGAGCCAAGCTGTATTGCTTGAAATCTAAACATATGCATTCGCATATCAATCATGATCGACCGGCCTATTGTGACAGCCGGCAACTGCGCTCCTGAGATACCGCATGCGCGTCGCTCAAGGAGGCGGCACGAAGCTGCGAATATCAGCAAATTGCGCGACGCGGCGCACGCGCGGGACAATCTGGACGGAAGCGGTGCGCTCATGCGCCGTCACTCCGAATAAAATATGCATACGCATATAATTTGCCCGCACGCTTTGCCGCTCCGTTGACGCGCCACGCATTGGGACCTAAGGTCACCGCATCGTGAAGCGGAGATCGGTCGACGCATCATCATGGCGGTAGCGGTGCATCTGCCGGCTGGTCCGGACACGGTCTTCGCGGCCTTCAAGTCGGCCGCCGAACGGTATTCGCACCGACCTTTCCTCGGCGTGGCGGCTGCGACTGCCGCGATCTATGACATCGCGCCAGGAGACATTGGCTACGCCGAGGCGCAGGCGGCCGTCACACGCATCGCGAACGCCTATCTCGCCGCCGGATATGGGCATGGCCATCGCGTCGGCGTTCTCCTGGAGAACCGGCCCGATTTCTTTCTCCATTGGTTTGCGCTCAATTCGCTTGGCGTCTCGCTGGTCCCGATCAATCCGGACATGCGCGCGGCCGAGCTCGAATATCTGATCGGCCATTCCGAGATGGTGGCGGCGCTTGCCATCCCATCCCGGCATCGCGATATCGCCGCCGCGGCCACTTCGATCGGCCGAAGCCTTCCCATTTTCGGCCCGAATGATGCGCCGGCCGCGATCACCGTGTTGCCGCCGAAGGTGGGCGCGCCTGATCGCGACAGCGAATGCGCGCTGCTCTATACATCGGGCACGACAGGGCGCCCGAAGGGCTGCGTGCTGGCGAACGAGTATTTCCTCTATGCCGGCCATTGGTATGCAGAGATCGGCGGCCTGATCGCGATGCGGCCGGGCGAGGAGCGCATGCTGACGCCCCTGCCGGTCTTCCACATGAACGCGATGGCCTACTCCGCCATGGCGATGGTGACCGTAGGCGGCTGTCTGACCGTGCTCGATCGCTTTCACCCGAAGAGCTGGTGGGACTCCGTCCGCGAGAGCCGCGCCACCATCGTGCACTATCTCGGCGTGATGCCGCCGATGCTGATGGGCGCGTCGGAGAGCCCGCGGGACAAGGCCCATGCGGTGCGCTTCGGCTTCGGCGCCGGGGTCGATCCGGCGCTGCACGCAGCGTTCGAGGCCCGGTTCGGTTTTCCGCTGATCGAAGCCTGGGCGATGACCGAGACCGGCGCCGGCGCCGTGGTCGTCGCGTCACAGGAACCACGCCATGTCGGCACCCGCTGCTTCGGCCGGCCGCGTGACGGACTGGAGACGCGCATCGTCGCCGACCACGGGCGCGAAGCCGCCATCGACGAGCCCGGCGAGCTGTTGGTGCGGCATGCCGGCTTGGAGCCGCGCTACGGCTTCTTTCGCGACTATCTGAAGGACGCCGAGGCGACCGCGGAAGCCTGGCGCGGCGGCTGGTTTCATACCGGCGACGTGGTCAGGCGGAGCCGGGATGGTTCGCTGCGCTTCATCGACCGCAAGAAGAACGTGATCCGCCGTTCCGGCGAGAACATCTCCGCCGTCGAGGTGGAAGGGGTGCTGATGCAGCATCCCTCGGTCAGGCAGGTCGTGGTGGCGCCGGTGCCCGATCCGCTGCGCGGCGACGAGGTGTTCGCCTGCGTCGTGGCCGCGCCCGACGCCACGCCCGGCGCCGCGCTGGCGGAAGAGATCGTGCGCTTCAGTCTTTCCCGCCTCGCCTACTACAAGGCGCCCGGCTATGTGGCCTTCGTCGACACGGTGCCGCTGACCTCGACGCAGAAGATCCAGCGCGGCGGCCTGAAGGACTTGGTCGCCGCTTCGCTCGCGAGCCCGTCCTGCATCGACACCCGTGCGATGAAGAAACGGGTGGCGGCCTGATGCCACGGCAGCCTTCCGCCCGCCGCTCCTATGAGGGCGTGGTCGCCTGCCAGCCCGTCACCATCCCCTATCGCCGCTATTCGACGGAAAGCGCCGCATGGTGGATCGGCCGCGCCCTGCGCGAGCTCGTCAAGAAGTCCGGACTGCGGCCGCAGGACCTCGACGGCTTCGCGCTGTCGAGCTTCACCATAGGACCCGACACCGCGATCGGCCTGACCCAGCATCTCGGCCTGTCGCCGCGCTGGCTCGACCACATCCCGCTCGGCGGCGCCAGCGGCGTGGTGGCGCTGCGCCGCGCCGCGCGCGCGGTCCAGGCGGGCGACGCCGAGTTCGTCGCCTGTGTCGGTGCCGACACCAACCATGTCGATTCCTTCCGCCGGACGCTCTCGACCTTCTCGCGCTTCGCCCAGGACGCGGTGTATCCTTACGGCTCGGGCGGGCCGAATGCGAGTTTTGCGCTCATCACCAGGAACTACATGAACCGCTTCGGCGCGACGCGCGAGGACTTTGGCAAGCTCTGCGTCGCCCAGCGCGACAATGCGCTGTCGGTGCCGCATGCGCTGATGAAGCAGAAGCTGACGCTGGACGCCTATCTCGCGGCGCGGCCGATCGCCGATCCCATCCATCTGTTCGATTGCGTGATGCCGTGTGCCGGCGCGGAAGCGTTCCTGGTCTGCCGCGAGGAAACGGCGCGCGCGCAGGGCTGGACGCATGTCCGCGTGCTCGCGACCATCGAGCGGCATAACGCCTTTCCGGACGACCCCATCCAGATCCGCGGCGGCTGGGCGATGGATGCCGGCGAGCTCTGGGCCATGGCGGGCTTGCATACTGGCAGCGTGGACTTCGTCGAGACTTACGACGACTACCCCGTGATCTCGATGCTGCAGTTCGAGGACCTCGGCTTCTGCGGCAAGGGCGAAGCGCCCGACTTCGTGCGCAGCCACACCTTCACCAATGACGGCAGCTTTCCCCACAACACCTCAGGCGGCCAGCTCTCCACAGGCCAGGCCGGCGCCGCCGGCGGCTATCTCGGGCTGGTCGAGGCCATCGGGCAACTGACCGACACAGCGCCGGGCGGCCGGGTGCCGAACGCCCGGATCGGCCTGGTCTCCGGCTTCGGCATGATCAATTACGACCGCGGGCTCGCCTCTTGCGCGGCGGTGCTGGCGAGGGCGGCATGAGCGAGCCCCTTGCGCGCCCGCGACGAAAAAATCCGCTCGCGCGCACGCGCCTGCCCCTGCTGCCACAGGGCGCGCGCAGCCGCACCGCCCATGGATTGACGGCCGCCGCCGCCGAAGGCCGCTTCGCGTTGCAGGTCTGCGCGGACTGCGGCCATGTCCTCTATCCGCCGCGCGACGCCTGCCCGCGCTGCCTCTCGGCCAAGCTACCATTCAAAAATATCGATCCGAACGGGCGCCTGATCGCCGAAACCACGGTCCGCATCTCGACCGATCGCTATTTTCACGAGCGGATGCCCTGGCGCATCGGCACCGTGCAGCTCGATGCCGGACCTGCTATCGTGGCCCATCTTCATGGCGATACCGTCGAGGGCGAGCGGGTGCGGCTCACGCTCAAGCTCGACAAGAGCGGCTCGGCCGTGATGTTCGCGCTGCCAGCGCAGGAGACGCCTCACATGCAAGCCGATCGCCATTGGCGCGAGATGACCTGCGATCCGCAATACCGCCGTGTGCTGATCAGCGACGGCCGCAACGCGGTCGGCCAGGCGATGGCCAAGGCGTTCGCCGAGGCCGGCGCCAGCACCGTCTTCGTCGGCATCGCCGATCCCTGGAAGCCGTTTCCGGGCGAGGCCGAGCTCCGCAACATCGCGCCCATCGAGGTCGTGCCGCTCGACGTCACCGACACCGCGTCGGTTGCCGAGCTCGCGGCACAGAACGGCGGCCGCATCGACATCCTCGTCAACACCGCCGAGCATGTCCGTCCCGGCGGCATCATCGAGCGCGGCAATCTTTCCGTCGCGCGCGAAGAGATCGACATCCGCTATTTCGGCATGATGCGGCTGGCGCAGGCTTTTGGGCCCGCCCTGCGCTTTCGCGGCGCGGATGGCGTGAACTCCGCCACTGCCTTCGTCAACCTGCTCTCCGTCCATGCTCTGATGAACTGGCCGGCCTATGGTGCGAGCTCGGCTGCCGAAGCGGCCTGCCTGTCGGCGTCGCAGTGCCTGCGCGCCGAGCTGCGGCCGGGCGGCGTGAAGGTGCTCAACGCCTTCTTCGGCCCGCTCGAGACCGAATGGTACCAGACCGTCCCGCCGCCCAAGCTCGCGCCCGCGGCGCTGGCGAGGGCCGTGGTCGCCGCGCTGCAGGACGGGCTCGAGGACATCTTCGTCGGCGACATCGCCCAGGACGTCCGCGAGCGTCTCAACACCAATCCGAAAGCCCTCGAACGAGAACTCGGCTCACACTGAAAGGGTGACCACCATGACGACGACGCCTGACCTTCTCGCTTTCGCCAATGCCATCGCCTCAGGGACCATCCGCGTCATCGACCTGACGCAGACCCTGTCGCCGGAATTCCCCACCATCGTGCTGCCGCCGGAATTCGGGCAATGCGCGCCGTTCCGGATGGAGGAAATCTCGCGCTACGATGCGCGCGGGCCGGCCTGGTACTGGAACAATTTCACGGTCGGCGAGCATACAGGGACGCATTTCGATGCGCCGATCCACTGGGTGTCCGGCAAGGATTTGCCGGACAATGCGGTCGACACCATTCCGCCGGCGAAATTCATCGCGCCGGCCGCGGTCCTCGACTGCTCGAAGGAAGCCGCCGACAATGCCGACTTCATCCTGACCATTCCCTTCGTCGAGGCCTGGGAGGCCAAGCACGGCCGCATCGAGGCCGGAAGCTGGGTGCTGCTGCGCACCGACTGGTCGAAGAAGTCGTATGCCGATTATCCCGGCCTGCGCGACGACGGCGCGCACACGCCGGGCCCGGGTCCGGAGGTCGTCAAATGGCTGGTCGAGGAGCGCGACGTGCATGGTTTCGGTACCGAGACCATCGGCACCGACGCCGGCCAGGCGCATCACTTCAACCCGCCCTATCCGGCACATTTCTACATGCACGGCAAGGGCCGCTACGGCCTGCAATGCCTGACCCGGCTCGACCAGTTGCCGCCGAAAGGCGCCGTGATCGTCGCCGCGCCGCTGAAGATCAAGCAGGGCTCCGGCAGCCCGCTCCGCGTGCTCGCGCTGGTGAAGGCGTGAGCGGACTATTCCGTGGCCGCCATGCGCGTATCATGAAAGGCGTCATATGACCGACGAAGTTGAGCTCGTAGCATGGCCGCCGTTCGGATCGGGCCGGCGGCAAGTCCTCCTCGGCGGCGCGGCGGCTGGATTGGCCGCTATGCTGCCGCGGTGGGCGTGGGCAGAAGGCAGCGACAAGGCGACGCTCTCGATCGCCTACCCGGTCGACGTGCCGACCTGGGATCCGAATGCGTTGTCGATCCCGGCGACGCAGAATCTCTACGAAACCGTCTTCGACTCGCCGCTGCGCTATTCCCCCGAGCTCAAGCTCTCGCCGCGCCAGGTCACCGAATGGAAGTTCGTCGATGACAAGGCGACGCGGCTGGAGATCACGCTGCGCGACGACATCCTGTTCCACGACGGCAGCAGGCTCACCATGGAGGACGTCAAGTTCAGCCTGGCCGATCGCGCCAAGGCCGACAAGAAGCTGGTGGTGGCCGGCATGTTCAACACGGTCGCCGACATCGAGGTGGTCTCGCCGACCAAGGGCGTGATGGTGTTCAGCCGCCCGACGCCGGCAGCGCCGATCTATCTCGCCTTCCTGACCGGCTATGTGGTGCCCAAGGCCTACATGCTTGAAGTCGGTCCCGAGGGCTTCAACGCCAAGCCGATCGGCGCCGGACCGTACCGGATGGTCGAGCACCAGCGCGGCTCGCGCATCGTGCTCGAAGCCTTCGACAAATATTGGGGCGGCGTGCCGCCGATCAAGCAGGTGATCTTCGAGATCACGCCCGAGGCCGCGACCCGGGTCGCGCTGGTCGAATCGGGCCGCGCCGGCTTTGCGGCACAACTGCCGGTGCGCGAGGCGCAGCGGCTTTCGCAGAAGCAAGGGCTGGTCACCAGGATCTACCCGTTCTCCGAAGTCTACATGCTGCGCATCCCGAACTACGTGCCGCCGATGGACAACGACCATGTGCGCACCGCGATGCACCTTTCGATCGACACGCAGGCGCTGTCGAAGGCGTTCTACGCCGGCGTGGCAAAGCCGCTGTCGGTGATGGCGCCCGAGGGCACGCCATCCCACGTGCCGGACTTCAAGTTTCCCTACGACAAGAACAAGGCCGTCGAGGAGTTGAAGGCCGCCGGCTTCAGCACGTCCAATCCCGTGTCCTTCACGCTGTTGTCGACCAACGGCGTGTTCCCGAACGACTACGACATGGCGCGCGCCATCGTGCAGATGTGGAAGGCGGTCGGCATCAACGCCACCATCGAGGAGACGACCTCGGCCAAGCTGCTGGACGCGGCGCAGAACGGCAAGCTCACCGGCCCGCTGCTCTATAGCTGGGCCAACGCCACCGGCGATCCCGAGAATTATGCCGGCCGCATCTTCGATCCTCGCCTGCGCTTCTCGACCTGGAAGGACATGTCGCTGTCGCCGCGCATCGACAAATTGATGACCGAGGTGAACGAGAGCGAGCGCATCGCGGGCTACAAGGCGCTGAATGTCGAATCCTCGGAGAAATCATGGGCGATCCCGCTGTTGCAGGGCATCACCACGGTGGCCTACTCCGCCGCGCTCGAGCCCACGCTGTTCGACAACGGCTACGTCCTGCCGGCGGAGATGAAGTACAAGTGAGCTGGGCTGTGGCCGGCTGACGGCGATACGACGAGCTGGTGTATGATGAGATTACGTTTGGTCGCGCAGCATCGGAGGTGCGCTCCCTCGCCCCGTTCTTACGGGGAGAGGGCTGGGGTGAGGGGCTGCTTCGGCAGCGGGACTCGCGGAAAGTCCCCCTCACCCGGATCGCTGCGCGATCCGACCTCTCCCCGCAAGCGGCAGGGCAATCGCATATGAGCTCGAGCCATCGGCACGACCGGTCGACCCTCCCCTGGAGGGGGAGGGTCGGCTCACATGAAGCGAAGCGGAATGGGAGCCGGGGTGGGGTGATGCTTCCGCGCGCACACTGTCTGATACGGAGAGACCGTCACCCCACCCCGGCACGCATCTCGCTTCGCTCGATCGCGTGCCGACCCTCCCCCTCGAGGGGAGGGTGAGCCCAACCGCTCTGCTCTTTCCATATGCGATAGCCCTGCCGCGAGCGGGGAGAGGTGAACCGAATTCGTGGCAACCTAATTCATCCCAAGGCCATCCCACTCTAATGTTCCAGATCATCTCGGCCATCGTGCTGCGGCGGTTGGTGCTGGCGATCCCGACGCTGCTGCTGTTGTCGCTGGTGGTGTTCTTCGTGCTGCGCATCCTGCCCGCCGATCCGCTGGCGATGCTGCTGCCGGCCTCCGCCACGCCGGCCGATGCCGCGGCGCTCCGGCAGCAGCTCGGCTTCGACAAGCCGATCCCGCAGCAGTTTGCGATCTGGCTATGGGCGGCGCTGAACGGCAATCTCGGCCTATCCATCAACTTCCGCCAGCCGGTCGCGCATCTGATGATGGCGGCGCTGCCCGCGACGCTGGAACTCACCTTGACCGGACTGGTGCTGGCGCTCGTGATCAGCATCCCCGGCGGGGTTTTGGCTTTCGTGCTGTACCGGCGCCGGCGCGAGACCGCCGCGGATCTCGCGGTCGCGCTGATGCAGTCGATCCCGTCCTTTCTCTGGAGCCTGCTGCTGATCGTGGCCTTCGGCGTGCTGTGGCCGGTGCTGCCGTTCAGCGGCCGCGTCGATCCCGACGTCACGCTGCCCGGCCTCACCGGCTTTGCGCTGATCGACCTGCTGCTGACAGGGCAGTTTCGCGGCTGGCTCGGCGCCCTCTCCCATCTCGTGCTGCCGGCGCTGGCGCTCGCGCTCGGCTTTGCGCCGCTGGTGATCCGGGTGCTGCGCTCGAGCCTGATCGAGGCCGCATCCGAGCCGCATGTCGAGGTGGCGCGGCTGCGCGGCCTGTCCGAGGGCCGCATCCTGTGGCGCCACATCCTCAAGAACGCGGCGCTGCCGACCATCACCCTGATCGGCGTGCAGTTCGGCTTCCTGTTCGGCGGGGCGCTGCTGGTGGAGATGATCTTCGGCTATCCCGGCATCGGCAACCTGATGGTGCAGGCGGTCAAGGCCAACGACCTGCCGCTGATCCAGGGCATCGCCCTGATCTTCTGCGTGCTGATGCTCTCGATCACGATCGTCGTCGACGTGCTCTATGCGGTGCTCAATCCGCGGATGAGGAACCTGTGAGCATAGCCGACCTCAGCGCCGTCGCTGCACCGCGCGCCGAACGAATGTCGAGCCTCGGCGCCGCCCTGCGCCAGCTCGCGCGGCAGCCGCGGGTCTGGGTCGGCGGAGGCATCCTGCTGGTGGTCGCCGTGCTTGCGATCTTCGCACGCTGGATCGCGCCGCATGATCCGCTCGACCAGGACCTCCTGCACATGCTGGCGCCGCCGCTGTGGGCGGCGGACGGCAGCATGGAGTTTCCGCTCGGCACCGACGGGCTCGGCCGCTGCGTGCTGTCGCGCGCGATCTATGGCGCACGGGTGGCGCTGACGGTCGCGGTCGCGGCCGCGTTCGGCTCGATGCTCTTGGGCAGCGCGCTGGCGCTGGTCGGCGGCTATTTCGGCGGTCTCGTCGATCGCCTCGTCACCTACGTCGTCGACCTCTGGCTGTCGTTCCCGCCGGTGGTGCTGTCGCTGATCCTGCTGGTCGGCCTCGGCACCGGCGTCGACAAGGTGATTCTGGCGGTGGTGCTGGTAGACTGGACCCGCTTCTGCCGCGTGGTCCGCGCCGACGTGCTGCTGACCCGCCGGCGCGACTTCGTGCTGGCGGCGCAATTGATCGGCTTCGGCCATCTGCGCACCATGCTGCGCGAGGTGCTGCCCGCCGTGGTGCCGCTGATGATCACGCTGTTCTCGATCGAGATGGGGATCGCCATCGTGGTCGAGGCCACCCTGTCCTTCATCGGCCTGTCGGTGCCGTCGGACATCACCACCTGGGGACAGATGCTGGCGGATTCCCGCAACGACATGCAGAGCGCGGTCTGGGTCATGCTGGTGCCGGTATTCTGCATCATCACCACCGTGCTGGCCTGCAACCTGCTCGGCGACGGCGTGCGCGTGGCGCTCGACCCGCGGCTCAGGCAGCGCGAGGGCTGACGCGCATGCTGTCGATCACCGATCTGACGCTCTCGACCGACATCGGTGGACGCAAGGTCGACTTGCTGCGCGACGTCTCGATCGCGCTGCCGCGTGGAAAAGTGCTCGGCTTGGTCGGCGAGTCCGGCGCCGGCAAGAGCATGATCGGGCGCATCATCGCCGGCCAGATCCCCGAGCGTTTCGAGGTCACGCGCGGCCGCGTTGTCTTCGACGGCACAGACCTGTTGTCGCTCGACCGCGCCCGCCGGCGCGCGCTGCTCGGACGGCGCATCGCCTTCATTCCGCAGGAGCCGCTGACCGCGCTGAACCCCGTGCTGACCGTCGGCCAGACTTTTGACGAGCACCTCGCCCATCTCGGCATTGCCGCCGGCAAGCGGCGCGCGCTGATGCTGCGGCAGCTCGACGCGGTGCACCTGCCGACCCCCGCCGAGATGCTGGCGCGCTATCCGCACGAGCTCTCCGGCGGCCAGTGCCAGCGCGTGCTGATCGCGATGGCCTTCGTCGCCAATCCCTCGCTGATCGTCGCCGACGAGCCGACCACCGCGCTCGACGTGGTGAGCCAAGTCAACGTGCTGCGGCTGCTGGCCGAGCAGCGCCGCCAGCACGAGACGGCCATGCTGCTGATCACCCACGATCTCAGGCTCGCCGCGCATGTCTGCGACGACATCGCCGTGCTCTATGCCGGCGAGCAGGTCGAACATGGCCCCGCGCGCGAAGTGCTGCGCCGCTCGCGCCATCCCTATACCTGGGCGCTCGACCAGGCGACGCCCGACGTGCAG
>NZ_JAFAVV010000820.1 GCF_019242285.1 Bradyrhizobium sp. | reverse complement strand
AATGTCGAAGATCCTGGCCGAGCAGCCGATCGGCCTTGGCGTTCATCTCGTCGCCGACCAGCCGGTCGTTGTCGAGCACGCCGTGTCAGGCTTCACGGAAGCTCTGTTTGAAGCGGTGCTCATCGTGCTCGGAATCAGCTTCTTGAGCCTCGGCCTTCGCGCGGGACTCGTAGTTGCGATCGCAATCCCACTGGTTCTTGCGATTACGTTTGTGGTGATGGCGTATGCCGGAATCTCGCTGCAGCGCATTTCGCTGGGCGCCCTCATCATCGCTCTCGGGCTTCTGGTCGACGACGCCATGATCGCCGTCGAAATGATGGTGGCGCGGTTGGAAGTGGGCGATCCCCTCGAGAAGGCCGCAACGCATGTCTACACCTCCACGGCCTTTCCCATGCTGACGGGGACGCTTGTCACCGTCGCCGGGTTCATCCCGATCGGCCTCAACACCAGCAACGCCGGTGAATTCACATACACCTTGTTCGTGGTCATTGCCGTCTCGTTGCTCGTATCATGGATTGTCGCGGTGCTGTTCACACCCCTGCTCGGCGTTACAATCCTGCCGACCAGGATGAAAGGTCATCACGAAGAAAAAGGGCGAGTGGCCCGAATATTTGAGCGCGTTCTTCTGGTCTGCATGCATCATCGTTGGATCACCGTCGGGGTGACAGTTGCGGCCTTCGCGCTCGCCCTGTTCGGCATGAAGTTCGTGCAGCAGCAGTTCTTTCCGTCGTCGGACCGTGCCGAACTGGTCATTGACTGGAATTTGCCTCAAAACGCCTCGATTACAGAAACCAATGCGCAGATCGCTCGCTTCGAGCATGAACAGCTGGAGGGCAATTCCGGCGTCGACCATTGGTCAACCTATGTCGGAACCGGCGCTCCCCGCTTTGTCCTGTCGTTCGATTTGCAGACGGCGAACAGCTGGTTTGGCCAGATGGTCGTCGTCACCAAGGGTGGCATTCAGGTTCGCGATCGCCTCAAGGCGGAATTCGAAACCTATCTGAAAAAGACCTTTCCGGGCACCGACAACTTCGTCAAGTTGCTCGAGGTCGGGCCTCCGGTCGGGCGTCCCGTGCAATATCGGCTGAGCGGACCCGACATTGCGAAGGTGAGGGAATTTTCTCAAAAGCTCGCCGCCATTGTACGCGCCAATCCGCACCTCGATCACGTCGTGTTCGACTGGATGGAGCCGGCGCGCGTCGTCAAGGTCGACGTCCTTCAGGACAAGGCGCGCCAGCTTGGTGTGAGCTCCGAGGACATCGCGACGACGTTGAATGGTGTCCTTGCCGGCTCTTCGATCACCCAGGTGCGAGACAGCATCTACCTGGTGAACGTGATGGGTCGGGCAACCGCATCCGAGCGTGCATCGATCGACACGCTACGCGACCTGCAATTGACGGGTTTGAGTGGCCAGTCTGTGCCGCTCGGCGCGGTGGCCACGCTGCACTATGAGATCGAGCAGCCAACAATCTGGCGGCGATCGCGGCTTCCCACGATTACGCTCAAGGCCAGCATCCTCGACGGCGCGCAGCCAAAGACGGTCACCGATCAACTCACGCCGAAGGTGGACGGGTTCGCAAAGGCGCTGCCCGCGGGATACTCGGTCGCGATCGGAGGGTCGGTCGAGGAAAGCGCGAAGAGCCAGGCCCCGATCGAAGCGGTCGTTCCGCTGATGCTCTTCATCATGGCGACGATCCTGATGATCCAGCTTCAAAGCTTCCACCGGTTGTTCCTGGTGTTTGCGGTGGCGCCTCTCGCACTGATCGGCGTGGTCATGGCCTTGTTGCCAAGTGGAGCGCCGCTCGGATTCGTCGCGATCCTCGGTGTGCTGGCGCTGATCGGCATCCTGATCCGCAACTCGGTGATCCTGATTGTGCAAATCGAGGATCTGAGGAAGGCGGGACGTCCTGCATGGGATGCAGTGGTGGAAGCAACCGAGCACCGGATGCGGCCGATCATGCTGACCGCGGCTGCTGCAAGCCTCGCCCTGATCCCGATTGCGCGCGAGATCTTCTGGGGGCCCATGGCCTACGCGATGATGGGCGGCATCATCGTAGGCACAGTGCTGACACTGTTGTTCTTGCCGGCGCTCTACGTGACCTGGTTCGGGATCAAGCCCCTGTCGGACACCCATCGCGAGAGTCCGATAGTCCCTGAATTGCAAGCAGACCTGGCGGCGGATGCTCCCTCTCAGCGCGAACTGGAAACTGCACAGGAGCCAACGTGAAGAAAATCGTAGAAGATCGTAGTCCGGAGCAAAAAAATC
>NZ_JAFAVV010000783.1 GCF_019242285.1 Bradyrhizobium sp. | reverse complement strand
CAAGCCTCCAGCGACTCTTAGAATCCTTCGAATTTTAGTCCCGCGGGCCGTTCATGATATCTCAAATTTTTACACGGGGCAGGCAGATATTGGTATATCTTACCAATGCACCGCCATTTGCCGACAGTTCATCCCAATGCCTGCGCTCGACGCCATCGACCGGAAAATTCTCCTCTGCCTGCAGTCAAACGGCCGCATCACCATGCAGGAGCTGGCCGACAAGGTCGGCCTGTCGGTCTCGCCCTGCCACCGGCGCGTCAAGCTCCTGGAGGAGCGCGGGGTGATCACGCGCTATATCGCGACCGTCGACCAGAAGGCGATCGGCCTTCATGTCTCGGTCTTCATCTCGATCAAGCTCGCACGGCAGAAGGAGGAGGATCTCAACCGCTTCGAGCGATCGATCTCGAAATGGGAGGAAGTGCTGGAGTGCTACCTGATGACGGGCAACCGCGACTATCTCCTGCGCGTCGTCGCCGCCGATCTCGCCGCCTACGAGGCGTTCCTCAAGAACAAGCTGACCCGGCTCGACGGCATCGCCTCGATCGAGTCGAGCTTTGCCTTGAGCCAGGTGAAATACTCCATCGCGCTGCCGGTGTGAGACACACACCGTCATTACCAAAACCGTAGCTCGTAAGTGGGCTAAGCGACCCCAACCGCCAAAGCCCGACACGCAAAGGCAGAAGCGTGCCCACCATTCAAAGCAATGCTGTCGACCGATGGTGGGCACGGCGCTTTGCGCCTTAGCCCACCCCACGACTACAAACTTGCCCTTAACGTGCCGACGCCGCCTGCTTGCCGAACACGGCGCGGCAGCCTTCGGAGAGATTGGCGCGCTGGCGGCGCATGCAGGCGGTGATGCGCTCGACGTTCGGAATTTCCGCCGCGCACAACCGCATCACGTCGCCGGTGCAGAGCTGCCGCGCCTGCTCTTCCGTGAAGGCCCTGCTCGCCACCGGCGTCAGCGCCAGACCGAGCAGCACCACGCCAGCCATCACCGTGAAGCTTCGTACAAATGTACCATCGATCCGCATCGTCCCCCGCAATCGATTCTGCGTTGCAACGACTCGCCCATCGATCGATCGCAGCAGAATCATCATCAGCGTAGAGGGACGCTTGCCGGCCGCAAGCTTCCCGCATGCAACATGCACGGAAAATCTTGCGGACCGCTCATCACGTTCCTACGTCGGAACCGCTCGCAGGTGCGAAGCGAGGCTCGCGATCATCCAAGCAGCTTGCGCTGCGCCAGGTTCTTCATCAGCGCGGCGATGCCGAACGTCCACGGCTCGCACGCGTCGCTGGTCCGCATGCGGTTCACGAGCTTGCCGAGCTGCGGTGCGGCAATCGTGACGATGTCGTCACGCTTGTGCGTGAAGCCCTGCCCCGGCGCGTCGCGGTCCTTGACCGGCGCGAACATGGTGCCGAGGAACAGCGCAAAGCCGTCGGGATATTGATGCACCGCCCCAACGGTCTGCGCCACGAGATCGGTGGGGTCGCGGCTGATCTTGCCGATCGAGGAATGGCCGTCGAGCATGAAGCCGTCCGCTCCCTTCACATTGAGGCCGACCTCCATCCGGCGCACGTCGTCGAGCGAGAAACCGTCGTCGAACAGGCGGAGCAGCGGGCCGACCGCGCAGGAGGCATTGTTGTCCTTGGCCTTGGAGAGCAGCAGCGCCGAGCGGCCCTCGAAGTCGCGCAGATTGACGTCGTTGCCGAGCGTGGCGCCGACGATCGCGCCCTTGCTCGACACCGCGAGCACGACCTCGGGCTCCGGATTGTTCCAGGTCGATTTCGGGTGCAGGCCCGCGTCCATGCCGGTGCCGACCGCGGACATCACCGGCGCCTTGGTGAAGACCTCGGCGTCGGGGCCGATGCCGACTTCGAGATACTGGCTCCAGGCGTTCTGCTCGATCAGCACCTGCTTCAGCCGCATCGCCTCCTCCGAGCCGGGCTTCAGCTTCGTCAGATCGTCGCCGACCAGACGCACCACTTCTTTCCGGATCGCCTCGGCGGACGCCGGATTGCCGCGCGCCCGCTCCTCGATCACCCGCTCCAGCATCGAGATCGCGAAGGTGACGCCGGCGGCTTTCAGTACCTGCAGATCGAGCGGCGCCAGCAGCCACGGCTTCTGGTGGTCGCGGCCATCGGGCGGCGTGTTGGCAAGGATGTCGGCGAGGTCGCCGATGCGCTCGCCCTTGACGGCGCGGAGTGCCTGCGCCGGCTGATCGGCTTCGCACAGCGCGCTGACGGTTGGAAACGCCGTGCTGACGTCGAACACGCCGTCCGCGCGTACCGCGACCACGGCGGGGCCGCCGACCCGCGGCAGGAACACCCGCCCGACCAGCGTGCCCTTGGTGCCGTCCTCGGGCAGGACATCTTGTACGGAAAGTGTGATCATGACTTGCTCCGGATGTGATTACCGCCACGGCTCGACGATGATCTTGGTATGCGCCTCGGGATTGGCGAGGTCCTCGAAGGCCTGCGCGACGCCGTCGATGCCTGTGGTCGCCGTCACCATCGCGGCCGCGTCGACGGCACCTCCCGCGATCAGGCGCAGCGAAGCGGCGAACTCGTCCGGCGTATAGCCGAGCACATATTGCGCGTTCAATTCCTTCATGATGCCGAGCATCGGCTCGGCGCTGTCGGGCTCCATGCAGACGCCGACCACGACGATGCGCGCATCGCGCGGCGCACCGGCGAACACCTGCTGGATCAGGCCGGGCACGCCGACGCATTCGAAGATCAGCGCCGGTTTCAACGGAGGCAGGAACGCCTGCCACGGCGGCCGCGCCGCCTTCTCCTCCGCCGTCATCGCCGCGTGCTCGGCCCAGGTCGCATAGGGCTGGGTGTGCGCGGGATCGACCACGATGTCGGCGCCCATCGTCTCCGCCAGCGCCCGCCGCGCCGGAGAATAGTCGGCGGCGACGATCGGATGCAGCCCCTTGAGCTTCAGCGCGGCAATCACGGCGAGCCCGACCGGCCCGCAACCGATCACGAGCGGCACCTCGTTGCCGGCGATGTTGGCCTTGGCGACCGCATGGATGCCGACCGCGAGCGGCTCGGTCAGCGCGGCATGCTGCGGCTCGAGCCCGTTCGGCACCGGCAGCAGCAGCGCCTCGCTGAGCAGCATCACTTCCGCATAGCCGCCGATATTCTGGTTGGAATAGCCGATGCCGAGCGGACCCGCCGGCGTCATCAGCACCGGCATCGAGCAGACATGCGTGCCCGGTTTCAGTTTGCGTTGCGTGCCGGGACCGTGCTCGACGAGCTCGCAGCAGAACTCGTGACCGAACACGACATCCCGCGACAGGTCCATCGGCGGGCGGCCGATGCGTTTCGCCATCTCCACCATGCGCGGCGCATGCTTGCGCGCATGCAGGTCGGAGCCGCAGATGCCACAGGCCAGTGTCCTGACCTTGACCTGGCCCTCGCCCGGCACCGGCTCGGGCACGGTGTCGACGACGATCTCGCCGCCACGGAAAATCGCTGCGCGCATCGGGCGTGTCCTCCAAACACAGGGCCCTCCCTTAGCACGGCAGCTCACCAGGCGTAATGGACGAGCCCCTTGCCGGCGTAGGAAGCGGTGACATTGGAGAATTCGCCCTCGAACGAGACCGCGGCGGACCAGCCGTTCAGCCATCGCATCTCGAGTGCGGCCGTGGTCAGCGCCGAATCCCGTGCCTGCGCTGCGCCATTGACGACGAAGGACGCGCCCGGCAGCGCCTGGAAGGTCGCGGCGATGCTGCGGTCGGGGTTGAAATCATGCGCCCAGGCGAAGCGGCTGCGCAGCGTCATCACGCCGTCGGGCAGCGCGATCGATTTGTCGGTGCGAAAGCCGAGTTCGGAACGGGCGTCGGTGACGGTCTTGGCCGCATAGCTCAGCGCGAAGGCGCCGCTTCCGGCCAGCACCTGCTCGGCATAGGCCGGCAGGTCAAAGCTGGTGAACTGGCCGGCGGCATAGGGCGTGATGCCCGCCCAGCCCATCGCGAAGCGATAACCGCCCTCGGCGCGGCCGGAGAAGGCATTGGCCTGGAATTCGGCGCGCAACCGGTCGAGACCGGCGGCCGTCACCATGCGATCGGTGGTCACATCCTGCCAGCCATAGGCGAGTGCTGCGGCCAGATAGGCCGGGCCGACATTATGGCGGAGATAGGCGCCGGCCTGGAACAGATCGGACCGGCCGCCGCCGAGATTGGCGACCGAGAAATTGGTGCCGCCGCCGGCGATTGCGAAGCCTGCGAGGGTGCGCGGCGTCAGCAGGGTGTCGGCTCCGACAGCGGTGCCGAAGATGCGGCTGCTCGCCTGGTTCGAGCCCACCGCCGCATTGCCGTCGGTGGTCTGCGTACCGCCGAAACCCGCCGCCCACACGCTCCAGCGCTGGTCGAAATTCGCCGGCGTCGCCTTGGTGAACATCGCGTAGGCATCGTGCGCGGTGGCGCGCCGGGTCGCCGCCGCATAGGCGTCCGCCCCGCCCTCTTCGACATAGCCGGTCGCGCCTTGGGTCGGACCTTGGCCGGTGCGGCCGGCAACAAAGGGATCGAGCAATGTCTTCATGAACAGGTTCATGGCATCGAACGTCGCCTGCTGCGAGCCGGTGGCGAGCTCGCCCGAGGCCTGCGT
>NZ_JAFAVV010000047.1 GCF_019242285.1 Bradyrhizobium sp. | reverse complement strand
GCGCCAGAAGTCCGACCTCCCGGTCATCTTCCTGACGTCAAAGGACGAAGAGATCGACGAATTGTTCGGCCTCAAAATGGGCGCCGACGATTTCATCCGCAAGCCGTTCTCGCAACGCCTCCTGGTCGAGCGCGTCAAGGCGGTGCTGCGCCGCTCGCAGCCGAAAGATCCGACCGCCGTGCCGAAGGAGAACGACGCCAAGGCGCTCGATCGCGGCCTGCTGCGGATGGATCCGGAGCGTCACACGTGCACCTGGAAGAACGAGCCGGTGACGCTGACCGTCACGGAATTCCTGATCCTGCAGGCGCTGGCGACCAGGCCCGGCGTGGTGAAGAGCCGCAACGCGCTGATGGACGCGGCCTATGATGACCAGGTCTATGTCGACGACCGCACCATCGACAGCCACATCAAGCGCCTGCGCAAGAAGTTCAAGGCCGTCGACCAGGAGTTCGAGATGATCGAAACCCTGTACGGCGTCGGGTATCGCTTCAAGGAAGCCTGAAATCACCTGACGATCGTTACGGTTTGCGCTGACGACGCAAACCGGCTGGGGTAGGATGCACGCTCTGGACGTCAAACGGAGCTAGTAGCAGCCTTGCTGGACCGAACACAGCCTCATCCGGACCTGACCGCCGAGGACGATCCGTCGTCCCTGGTTGCGGATGGTGTCGCTCCCGAACGTCGGCGCGTCAGCGGCTGGCTGCGGCCGCTCGGATGGTTGAAGCGTGTCGGGCAATTCCTGTTCACGCTGTCCTTCTCGAGTCTCACGCGCCGCATCGTATCGCTGAACATCGCCGGCCTGCTCGCGCTGGTGGCAAGCATCCTCTATCTCTCGCAATTCCGCGCCGGCCTGATCGATGCCCGCGCGCAGAGCCTCCTGGTGCAGGCCGAGATCATCGCCGGCGCGATCGCCGCGTCCGCGACGGTGCAGACCAACACCATCACCATCGAGCCGGACCGGCTGCTCGACCTCAAGGCGGGCGAAACCTATGTCGGTCCCGACGAATACTCCCCGCTCGATTTCCCGATCAATCCGGAGCGCGTGGCGCCGGTGTTGCGCACGCTGATCTCGCCGACCAAGACCCGCGCCCGCATCTACGATCCGAATGGCGGGCTGCTGCTCGACAGCCGCAGCCTCGAGAACGTGTGGCGCTTCGACCTGCCGCCGCCGTCCAAGCCCGGAATATTCGAGCGCAGCATGATCGCGGTGCGCACCTGGCTCAATCGCGGCGACCTGCCGCTCTATCGCGAGCTCGGCCCCGAGAACGGCAACGGCTATCAGGAAGTCGCGGACTCGCTGAAGGGACAGAAGCGCAGCATGGTGCGCGTCAACGCCCGCGGCGAGGTGATCGTCTCCGTCGCCGTCCCGGTGCAGCGGTCACGCAACATCCACGGCGCGCTGATGCTCTCGACCCAGGGCGACGACATCGACCAGATGGTGAGCGCGGAACGGCTCGCGATCCTCAAGGTCGGCGGCGTCGCGTCCGCTGTGATGATCGTGCTGTCGCTCCTGCTCGCCAGCACCATCGCGGGTCCCGTGCGGCGGCTCGCCGACAGCGCCGAGCGGGTGCGCCGCCGGATCAAGACCCGCGTGGAAATTCCCGACTTCACCCGCCGTCGCGACGAGATCGGCCATCTCTCGGGCGCGCTGCGCGACATGACCGGCGCGCTCTACAACCGCATCGAGGCGATCGAGATGTTCGCCGCCGACGTCGCCCATGAATTGAAGAATCCCTTGACCTCGCTGCGCTCGGCGGTCGAGACGCTGCCGCTGGCGCGCAGCGACTCCAGCCGCACCCGGCTGCTCTCGGTCATCGAGCACGACGTCAAGCGGCTCGACCGGCTGATCTCCGATATCTCGGACGCGAGCCGGCTCGACGCCGAGCTGCAGCGGCAGGACATGGCGCCGGTCGACCTGCGCCGCCTGCTGACGACGCTGGCCTCGGTCGCCAACGAGACCAAGCTCGGCCACGACATCGCCGTCGAAGCGCGCTTCGAGGGAAAAGGGGCTGCCGACACCTTCTCGGCGCCGGGCCATGATTCCCGGCTCGGTCAGGTGATCTCCAACCTGTTGTCGAACGCACAGTCGTTCTCGGAGGCCGGCGGCAAGGTGCGCATCTCGTGCCGGCGCCTGCGCACCCAGATCGAGATCATGGTCGATGACGACGGGCCGGGCATCCGCTCCGATGCGCTGGAGCGCATCTTCGAGCGCTTCTACACCGACCGGCCGCACCAGGGGTTCGGACAGAATTCAGGACTTGGGCTGTCGATCTCGAAGCAGATCATCGAGGCGCATGGCGGGCGCATCTGGGCGGAGAATCGCCCCGGCCCGATCGGCGCCGACGGTGAGCCCACGGTCGCCGGCGCACGCTTCGTGGTGCGGCTGCCGGCGCTATGAGCGAGCCGGCTGACGCCAGCGTCCATGCATCCGCGGTCAAGATCGGCGATCGTGCCGTCCTCATCCGCGGCCCCTCCGGCGCCGGCAAGTCCCGTCTCGCCTTCGACCTGATCCTCGCCGGGCGTGCCGGACAGGTTCCTCCGGCCGTCCTGGTGGGGGACGACCGTGTCCGCCTCGACACAGTTACCGGACAATTACGGGTCCGGCCTGTCCGACAATTAGTCGGTCTGATCGAGATCCGAGGTCTCGGGATCCGCCGCTGCGACCATGTGGAGGAGGCAAGCGTCGGCCTCGTCGTCGACCTCTGGGCACCCGATGGAGAGCGGCTGCCGCAGCCAGATACACTCTTGACGTGCATTCAGGGTATAAATATACCTCGATTGCCGGTAAGGGAAGGCATTTCTCCCCTACACGTGGTTATTGCGGTGCTGACAACCTCACCGGGTTCGGCTTTTCTTTGAGGTTTAAAGGATTGCCCGAAGGGGAATAGTAACCATATCAACCTCACACTTGCGACCGCTGGCCAGCGCCGGCCTCCTCGGGTTACCGTCGGGTTGGGGAGAACCGGCAATGTACCCCTCTTGCGTGAAGCCTCCGGATGGTCAAAGTGACGGGTTCGTGCGGTGCACCAAAGGCACCCGCGAGGAGTTTCCGATGATTGGTCTAGTACTGGTGACCCATGGGCGCCTTGCCGACGAATTCAAGGCGGCGCTCGAGCACGTCATGGGCCCGCAAAAACAGATTGAAGCGGTGACGATCGGCGCCGAGGACGACTCCGACCTCTGTCGAAGCGACATCATCGAAGCCGTCAACCGCGTCGACTCCGGCGATGGGGTTGCCATTCTCACCGACATGTTCGGCGGCACCCCCTCCAACCTCGCGATCTCCTGCATGAGCCGCCCGAAGGTGGAAGTGCTCGCAGGCATCAACCTTCCCATGCTGGTCAAGCTCGCCAAGGTCCGCGAGGAGCGCTCGCTCCCCGACGCGATTGCGATGGCGCAGGAAGCGGGCCGCAAATACGTCACTATCGCGAGCCGTGTGCTAGCCGGCAAATGATCGACGACGACGAGGCGTCGCAGGAGAATATTCCCGGGCCGAACGTGCCGCAGGGAGCGGTTTCCAGAGAGCTATTGATCATCAACAAGCGCGGCCTTCATGCGCGAGCCTCCGCCAAATTCGTGCAGACCGTCGAGCGCTTCATCTCCGAGGTGTGGGTGACGCGTGGCCGGGAGACCGTCGGCGGCAGGTCGATCATGGGATTGATGATGCTGGCGGCCGCCACCGGCACCAAGATCGTGGTGTCCGCGATCGGCCCCGACGCCGAGGCAGCGGTGCAGGCGATCGCCGATCTCGTCGACAGCAAGTTCAACGAGGAGAACGCCTGAGCGGCTTCGCCGTGCAGGGCGCGCCCTGGCTATTGCGCCGGCGGCTGGATGTAGACCTTCCAGGCGATCGCAGGCCCGGGATGGCCCTGGAAGAAACGCTGGGTCGTCATCACGACCTGCTCGGCGTCGGGCGCATTCTGCTTCATCCAGGCTTCGCAAGTCGGCAACCGCCCGTCGGTGGTGTCGCAGATGCCGATGAAGCCGAGCCGTTTCGCCTCCGCGAGCGAGGTCAGGCCTGACGACCAGACTTCACCGGGCGTGAACGGCGCCGGGTGATCGGGGCTGTAGAACGTCATCGGCTCGCCGATCTCGGTGGTGCCGGCCACCACCGCCCAGCGCGAGCCGAAGCGCGTGCGCCAGGTCTGCGTCAGCTCGCGCGCGAGCTGGGAGCGCGCGCCGTAGGTCGCGGCGCCGTTCGGATTCTCCGCCATCTCCTCCACCGCGATGCTGGGCGCGGCCGCGAGCGTCGCCAGCGAGATCGCAAAGTAGATCACGGCAATGCGGAACAGCGCCGACTGCCGCAGGCGAAGCGCGGGGATCGCGACCAGCGCCAGCGGCACCAGGAAGAACAGCGAGATGCCCCAGTCGGTCTTCATGTAGATCGTGAAGGCCAGGCCGCCGAGCGGCGGCCCGATCGCGACGATGCCCTGGATCAGCCAGACGTTCAGCGCCTGCAAAAGATCGACGCCCGGATTGGAGCCGCGGCGCCAGGCGTACGCGATCCAGCGCGGCGGCCACAGCCACGCCAGCGCCGCCAGTACGATCGCAGCGGCGAGCAGCGCCAGATTGTGACCGACATAGCCGAACACGAGCCTCGCGCTCTGCGCCCGGCTCGACAGTCCATAGACGTCGCCGGCATAGGTCAGCGGCACGAAGTCGACCTCTTGCAGCCAGATCAGATGCGGGATCATCGCCACCGCCATGGTCGCGATTGCGACCCACGGCGCCGGCGAGCGCAGGAATCGCGCGCGGTCGGGATGGATCAGCGCCGCCAGGCCGATGGCGCCGATCATGGTCAGCACCCAGTATTTGGTCATCAGCGCCAGCGCGCCGGCAAGGCCGAGCCAGACGCCGGAGCGCCAGGTCCGCCTCTCGAACGCGTCGAGATAGGCGAGCACCACCAGCGGCAGCGTGACGAGCTGCAGCAGGTCCGGATTGTACTTGAAGCCCTTGAAATTGAAGATCGGGTAGAGCGCCAGCACCACCACGGTGAAGAAGGCGCGGCGGCGGTCGACGACACGCAGCGCGATCAGCCAGCACAGCACGAGGCCGATGCCGACCGTGGTCATCGCCAGCAGATAGGTGGCCCAGTCCGCGACCGGAAAGAACGAGAACCACGCGCCCGCGACCCAGCCCGACAGCGGCGGATGCTTGCCGTAGCCGAGCTGGAATTTCTGCCCCCAGGCGAAGGCCTCCGCAACGTCCATATGGACGTCCTGCGCGGCCTTGAGCTTGATCAGGATCAGCGTCCAGATCAGCGCATGACAGAGCGCGAACGAGATCACCAGCCAGAGGCCGGTGCGGGGATTGCGGGCGCGTTCCATGAGCCACGCCGCCGGCCGCCTGAGCGAAATGCGGCGGCGTGCGCGCGACGTGGCAGGCGCGAATGATGCGGTCGACATGAGAGGCTGCGTAGCGCGTTTTCGGCTCGGGAGGAATCAGCTTGC
>NZ_JAFAVV010000583.1 GCF_019242285.1 Bradyrhizobium sp. | reverse complement strand
TGTGAACTTTCAGGAGGTTGTCCATTCGGCCCTGACCGGAAACTCTGAAGTCGCCAAACACCAGCGATTCGCGGAGAACCGAAATGGACACCCACAAGAATGCCCCTCTGACGCCGAAAGGTCGAGAGGCCATGGTACGCAGTGTTGTTGAAGGAGAGTTGAGCAAGGCCGCTGCCGCTCGCCAGTTCAATGTTTCGCCGAAGACGGTTGGCAAATGGGTCGAACGCTTCCGCGAGGAAGGTGTCGACGGTTTGCGGGATCGCTCCTCCCGGCCCCTTTCATCGCCAGACCAAACCCCTGCCGCCACGTGCGCCGCTATCGAGGATTTGCGCCGGCAGCGCCACACCGGCAAGCAGATCGCCGCCGAGGTCGGAGTGTCCCCCGCGACCGTCAGCCGGGTCCTGCACCGGCTCGGTCTCAACAGGATCTCGGCCCTTGAGCCGGCCGAACCCGTGCGGCGATATGAACGCGAGCATCCCGGCGAGCTGATCCACATCGACATCAAAAAGCTCGGTAAATTCAATCGTGTCGGTCATCGCATCACAGGCGACCCCACGATCCGCTCCCGCAACGCGGGCTGGGAGTTCGTCCACGTTTGCATCGATGATGCTTCTCGCGTCGGCTTCAGCTCGATCATGAAGAACGAGCGCAAGGAGAGCGCCGTGGCATTCCTCAAGGCCGCTGTCGCCTACTATGCGAGCCTGGGCGTGACAACCCAGCGCGTCATGACCGACAACGGCTCCTGCTATCGATCCAGAGCTTTTGCCAAAGCCTGCAAGAAGCTCGGTCTCAAGCATGTCCGCACCAGGCCTTACACCCCCAAGACCAACGGTAAGGCCGAGCGCTTCATCCAGACGAGCCTGCGCGAGTGGGCTTACGCCTGTGCTTACCAAAATTCCGAACAACGCGCCGCCGAGTTGCCCAGATGGCTGCACCGCTACAACTGGCACCGCCCTCATGGTAGTCTCGGATCAACGACACCGATCAGCAGACTCGGTCGGGGCCGGAACAACCTCCTGAGGCTCCACACTTAGCCCACCCTACGGTTCCGAATTTCATAACAAGCATAACAAAACAGGGAAAACGCCATGCCACTCGTCCGCTACGACAGCCACGACCACGTCGCGACCATCACCATGGATCGCGCTTCCGTCCATAATGCCCTGAACAACGCGCTCTGCACCGAGCTGCGCCAGGCGTGGCAGCGCTTTCGCGACAGCGACGATCGCGTGGCGGTGCTGGCCTCCGTGGAGGAGGCCTATTTCTGCGTCGGCGCCGATGTCAAGGATCTTCCCGCCAACATGTGGCATGCGGTGCCCGGCCTCGGCGTCGAGCTCGACAAGCCGGTGATCGCAGCGACCTCCGGCTGGGTGGTCGGCGGCGGCTTCGTGCTGGTGCAGATGGCCGACCTCTGCATCGCCTCCGAGACCACGCGCTTCGTCTATCCGGAGGTCAAGATCGGCACCACCGGCGGCGGCGTGTCCTCGGTGCTGGCGCGCATGCCGCACAAGATCGCGATGGAGTTCCTCCTGGTCGGCGAGGAGCTGCCGGCGGAGCGGGCCTACCAGATCGGCTTCGTCAACAGGGTCGTGCCGAAGGGCGAGCATGTCGCCGCGGCGCAGGCGATGGCGGCGAAGATCGCCGGTCACGCGCCGCTGGTGGTGCAGGGGCTGAAGAAGCTGGCCCGCGACGCGATGCCGAAGGGGCCGCTGGAGACGGTCGCCGAGGTGCGCCGCGTGCTCGACGGCATCCGCGACAGCGAGGACCTGAAGGAGGGCGTGAACGCGTTCCGCGAAAAAAGGAAGCCGGAATTCAGGGGGAAGTGACACTGTCATTCCGGGGCGCACGAAGTGCGAACCCGGAATCTCGAGGTTCCGGGTTCGACGCTTGCGCGTCGCCCCGGAACGACTGCCTCAAGCAAACACCGCGTGGTCGATGGTGCCGTTCGGCACCACGTAGCCGTAGCGCATGTTGGACGGTTCGGGGCCGGTCTTCTCGTATTCCGCCTTCATCATCGTGAAGCGGTCGCCCTTGAGGTCGAGCATCGCCTTCTTCGGCTCGATGCCGTAGAGGCGGGCGTTGTTGTCGCCGAAGATCGCGGTCTTCACCGGTCCCTCGGCGGGACCGAGCGGCGCGAAGCCGAACTGCTGCTGCATCACCTCCGGGATCTCCAGCCGTCGCAATCCCTCGATCTGCCATTGCGGCGAGCCGGTCCACAGCGCGTCCGTACCCCAGCAGACATGGTCGACGCCGAGCCCCTTGATCAGGGTGCCCATCAGCGCCGCGCAGACGTTCGGCTCCGCCACCAGCGTGGTCGCGAACAACTGGCCGACGTCGCCATAGACGTTGCTGACGCCATATTGCGCCGGGATGTCGGCGAGGTCGGAGGCCCAGGCGATGCGGCCGGTGCGCTCGAACTCGGCCAGCGCCACCTTGGGGTCGCCGCCGACGTGGCGGTAGGCGGAGTGGTAGATGATGAAATTGAGCTGCGGCCAGTCCTTGGCGGCCTGTCCGACGTCGGCGACGTCGGCGAAGCCGCGCAGGTTCGGAAACTGCTTCTCGATGCCCGGCGGGAACAGGCCCTTGTGCACGCAGACGTTCTTGATGCCCGCCTTCACCATTTTTTCGTAGCCCTTGTAGGCGACCTTCTCGTCGTCCAGGCGCCACGGATAGCGGCTGAGATCCTTGTGGGTGTTGTCGCCGATGGTGTAGCCCTTGCAGGATTCCGGCTTCAGCGCGAGGCCGGCATCGAGCTTGTCGAGCCAGCCGGGCTGTCCCGGCGTGAAGATCGCGTGGCAGAACAGGCGGCGGGTGCCGGCCTCCTCGTTGATCTTCCTGCGCGCCTCCGCCATCTGCTCGTTGGTCAGGAACCAGTCCTGCTCGATGTCGGAGGGCGCCGAGGAGATCAACGCGATCTTGGTGTCGGAATCGAGAAACATCTCCTTCTTGTAGTTGTTGAACTTGAGGTCATCGATGGTCTGCTCGTGCTCGGCGAGCTGCTTGTTCCAGCCGGCCTTGCCGACCGCCTTGCGCATCTCCAGGAAGGTGGTGATGCGGGTGTCGTCGCGCAGGAAATGCGTGTGCATGTCCATGATGAACTGGTCTTTCAGCGCATGGGCGCGCTCCTCCGCCATCGCGGGCGTGGCGGCTTCCGCCGGCGTCACGTCGAACAGCGGGCCGTACACCTCGTTCATGGCGACGAAGGAGGCGGCCATGCCGGCCGCGGTCTGGAAGAAGCGGCGCCGGCTCAGGCCCTGCCTGCCGCCGAGGTCGTCGGCCATCTCGAGCAGCCGCACTTCGACCTCGCGCTGCCGTTCGTTCTGCGGATCGGGATAGAACTCGTCGCTGGAGACGATCTGGGTCGGGATCGGCGTCTGATACTGGCAGAATTCCGACGGCATCAACGCGGCGAGTTCGGCTTCCGTCAATTGGCTGCTCACGATGCGTTCCTCCCTCTTGGCCCTCACACGGCTCGCGCAGAGTAGACCTGCTTTGCCGTCAAGTCAGCTTGTTCCGTGCAAAATCACGCGATGATGTTCGGTGCAGCGCACATGGCATTCCAAATGCGCTCTCGCGCTGCTAGAATTATTTATCGCTTGAAAAATAAGGCCTTGTGGGAGGATCACCATGATCGATCGCGAAAATTCGCTGGCCCGCCGTACCGTGGTGAAAGCTGCCGGCCTTGGCCTCGTTGCGGGAGCCTTGTCCCCGATGCCGGCCGCGCGGGCGGCGGATGCAAGCGAAAGTGGTGCGATCTGGAGCGGGGAATATTGGGCGAAGAAGGGCGACGTTCCCTTGTGGATGTATCGCAAGCGGATCGGCGAGCCCAAGCCCGGTGAGGCGGTAAGGCCAGTGGTGTTCTTCGTCCACGGCTCCTCCGTCACCTCGCGCGCGTTCGATCTCACCGTGCCCGGCAAGGGCGAATATTCCGTGATGAACGAG
>NZ_JAFAVV010000540.1 GCF_019242285.1 Bradyrhizobium sp. | reverse complement strand
GCCCGCCGGCAGCATGACCCATGCGGTCCGCGGCTTCTCGAGCTTGCCGACGAAATCCTCCAGCGCCTTGGCGCCCGTGGCGCCGTCGGCGGCGAGCGCCGCCACCGCCTTTTCGTCCTTGTCATAGACTACGGTGGTGTGTCCATGCTTCATCAGCCGGCGGACGATGTTGCCGCCCATCCGCCCGAGACCGATCATGCCGAGCTGCATCTTCGCTTCCTCAAACTCTAACCAAGCGCTTGTGTGATCGCGGCATCGAGCCGCTTCAGTCCCGACTTCAGGTCGCCCTTCAGATGGACGCGGAGCGCGCGTCGTCCGCGCTCCGTCAGCACGTCGAAATCGCCGCGTGCCTGCGCCGCCTTGATGATCCCGAAGCTCGCCTTCTGGCCGGGGACGGGAAGGTCCCTGGCGTCGTCGGCGGTGATCTGCAGGAACACGCCGCTATCGGGGCCGCCCTTGTAGGCCTGTCCGGTCGAATGCAGGAAGCGCGGGCCGAACCCGGTGCAGGTCGCGACCTTGCGCGCATCGCGCAGCTTCAGCCGCATCTCCTGCAGCGCGTCGATGTGATCGGCGTCGCGCTCGACATAGGCGAGCAGCGCGGCATAGTCGTCGGCATGGATGCGGCCAAGATGCGCCTTCAGCCATGAATTGAGGTCGCCGTCGGCGCCGGCCTTGCGCAAGGCTTCGGCATTGGCCTCGTCGGTATAGAGATCGGCCTCGTCGGTCGACATCGCGGGCCGCTCCGCGGGCAGGGCGCCGGTCTTCTCGAACGAAGCGGTCAATTCGCGGGTCTTGATCTTGGCGCTCTCGACATCCGGCTGGTCGAACGGGTTGATGCCGAGAATGGCGCCGGCGACCGCGGTCGCGAGCTCGAAGCGGAAGAACTCCTGGCCGATATGGTCGATCGACTTTATTACGATGCGGACCACGGGATGGCCGGCCGCTTCCAGCGCGGCAAGCTTCTCGTCATGCGCGGCGTCGTCCTCACCCTCGGTGCGGATGTCGATGAAGAAGCGGTCGCGGCCGTAGACCTCGGGCGCGCCGAGCGTCTCGCCGTCGACCGGGATCAGCCCCTTGCCTTCCTTGCCGGTCGATTCCGCGATCAACTGCTCGGTCCAGGCACCGAAATCGGCGATCTTGTTCGATGCCAGGATGGTCACCTTGTCGCGGCCTTCGAGCCCGGCGAGGCCCATGGCAAGCCCGAGCTGGACACCGGGATTCTCGTGCGGCGGCACGTCGGCGCCGCAGGAGCGCACCATGGTCAGCGCATGGTCGACCAGCGCGCGGACGTCGATGCCGGCGGTCGCGGCGGGCACCAGGCCGAACGGCGACAGCACGGAATAGCGGCCGCCGATCGTCGGTTCGCCATGGAAGACGCGCGCAAAGCCTTGCTTGGCGGCGGCTTTCTCCAGCGATGAGCCGGGATCGGTCACCGCGATGAAGCGATGGCCGGCCTGGTCCTTGCCGATCGCCTTGGCGACGCGGTCGAAGAAATAATCCTTCATCGCGTTCGGCTCGGTCGTGCCGCCCGACTTGCTGGAGACGATGAACAGCGCCTTCTCGATGTCGATCTTCTGCTCCATCGCGCGCACCTGCGCGGGATCGGTGGAGTCGAGCACATGAAGCCTGGGGAAGCCGCTCTTCCTCGGGAACGTTTCGGCCAGCACTTCCGGCCCGAGGCTCGAGCCGCCCATGCCGAGCACGACCGCATCGGAGAAGTTCTGTCCCTTCACGCGCCGCGCATAGTCTTCGTAGTCGGCGACATCGGCCTCGGCGGGACTGTCGAGCCAGCCGAGCCACTTGTCCTCGTCGCTTCCGGTCCAGACCGACTTGTCGTGCTGCCAGAGCCTGCGGATCCTGGCCGTCGCGCGCCATTCCTCGGTGCTCTTCTCGACCGCCCTGCCGAGCTCGCCGTTGAGCGCGAGCGTCTGCGCATCGACGTCGGCGCCGAGCACGGCTGCGCGCTTGTGCGCGACCGCGCCATAGAGCTTGTCGGCGGCGTCGGCGAACTGCTTGACGCCGTCCTTGACGAGCTCCTCGGTGATCGCATCGAGCGAGACGCCGGATTTTTCCAGCTCGGCGAGCACCTGCCGTGCTTCCTCGACATTCTCTTCCAGACTGTCGCGGAGCTTGCCATGATCGCGGAACGCCTCCAGCGTCGCCGGCGGCATGGTGTTGACGGTATCGGCGCCGATCAGCTCCTCGACATAGAGGACATCGCTGTAGTCCTTGTTCTTGGTGCCGGTCGAGGCCCACAACAGCCGTTGCGGCTTCGCACCCTTGGCCGCGAGCTTGTCCCAGCGCGCGCCGGAGAACAGCCGCTTGTAGTCCTGATAGGCCAGCTTGGCGTTGGCGATCGCGACCTTGCCTTTCAGCGCGGTCAGCCGCTCCTTCTCGGTCGGATCGTTCGCCTTGGCGATCTTGTCGTCGAGCTGCTTGTCGACCATGGTGTCGATGCGGCTGACGAAGAAGCTCGCGACGCTCGCGACATGCGAGGGATCGCCGCCGTCCTCGACATATTTCTCCAGCCCCGCAAGATAGGCTTCCGCGACATCCCGGTAGACGGTTTGCGCGAACAGCAGCGTGATGTTGATGTTGACGCCTTCGCCGATCAGCCGCTCGATCGCGGGCAGGCCGTCCGGCGTGGCCGGCACCTTGACCATCAGGTTCTTGCGCTTGACCCCCTTCCAGAGCCGCCGCGCTTCCGCGACGGTGCGCTTGGTGTCCATTGCGAGATAGGGCGAGACCTCCAGGCTGACGAAGCCGTCGTTGCCCTTCAACTCGTCATAGACCGGGCGCAGCACGTCCGCCGCATGCTGGATGTCCTCGATCGCGAGCCCTTCGAACAGTTCGGCGACCGGGCGGTCGGCCTTCCTCAGCGCCTTGCCGATCGGCGCGTCGTATTCGTCCGACGAGCCGATCGCCTTCTCGAAGATCGAGGGGTTGGAGGTGACGCCCTTCACGCCGTCGGCGCCGATCAATTTCTTCAGCTCGCCCTTGGCGACGAAGCCGCGCGCCAGGAAGTCGAGCCAGACCGACTGGCCGTGCTGTTCGAGTGCTTTGACAGGATTCATGGCTTTCTTCCGTTCGAGCTGATTGATCCCGTGTGCAGTTCTGGCGGGCACGACACCTCGTCAATGAATCGCTCGAAGGCGCCGTAAAATTGTCTACGCTCACTTCGAGACAACCATATTCACATGATGTCGATTCTCGCCGGCGGCAAGCGCATTGCAGCAATGATCGAAAGGGCCTCGATTCGCCCCGGAACCCGGCCAAAACAGCGTCAAATCCGCTTCAGGGCCATTTTCCCCCGGGATGGTACCGGGCTCCCGCTTTTGTTGTTTTCACGTTACATTGATAGGGAATCAGTGTGATCTGATGTTGGTTCGCCTACAAAATAGGCAAATGCCTGTTCGTAACTCGCAAGCTGCCTCGATTGTGCATTGCGCAAAGAAGTCTGCCCAGTGTCCAATCAATCTAATTTGCTTGTGTCGATTCGAATGTGGGGGCGTTGGACATAGCGGTCACCGTCACCAATAGTATTCGGGAGGCCAAGCCGACCATATGCGGAGAGAGGTCATGTACAACGATTCTCTGTTCAACGCGTTCGCTAGATCCTTCGAGGCTCGAAGACAGAGCGACATGTCGATGACGGAATATCTCGAGTCATGTCGAAGCGATCCGATGAAATACGCGAACGCGGCGGAGCGACTGCTAGCGGCGATCGGTGAACCCCAGATGATCGACACGGCCAAGGACGCCCGCCTTGGCCGTATTTTTTCCAACCGTACGATTCGAACCTATCCCGCCTTCACCGGCTTCTACGGCATGGAGGAGACGATCGAGCGCATCGTCGGCTTCTTCCGCCACGCCGCGCAGGGGCTCGAGGAGCGCAAGCAGATCCTCTATCTGCTCGGTCCGGTCGGGGGCGGCAAATCGTCGCTGGCCGAGCGGCTGAAATCGCTGATGGAGGTGCATCCCATCTATGTGCTGAAGGCCGGCGACGAGTTGAGCCCGGTGTTCGAGAGCCCGCTGGCGCTGTTCGACCCCGAGGCGCTGGGGCCGATGCTGGAGGAGAAATACGGCATTCCGCGCCGCCGCCTCACCGGGCTGATGTCGCCCTGGTGCTACAAGCGGCTCGAAGCCTTCGGCGGCGACATCTCGCAATTCCGCGTCGCCAAAATCCAGCCTTCGCGGTTGCGGCAGATCGCGGTCGCGAAGACCGAGCCGGGCGACGAAAACAACCAGGACATCTCCTCGCTGGTCGGCAAGGTCGATATCCGCAAGCTCGAAACCTTCGCCCAGAACGATCCCGACGCCTACAGCTATTCGGGCGGGCTGAACCGCGCCAACCAGGGCATTCTCGAATTCGTCGAGATGTTCAAGGCGCCGATCAAGATGCTGCATCCGCTCCTGACGGCGACCCAGGAAGGCAACTATATCGGCACCGAGAACATCGGCGCGATCCCCTTCACCGGCATCGTGCTGGCGCACTCCAACGAGGCGGAGTGGCAGAGCTTCAAGTCCAACAAGAACAACGAGGCCTTCATCGACCGCATCTGCGTCATCAAGGTGCCGTATTGCCTGCGCGTCACCGAGGAGCAGAAGATCTACGAGAAGCTGATCCAGGGCTCCGAGCTCGCCGCCGCGCCCAATGCGCCCGGCACGCTGGAGACGCTGGCGCGCTTCTGCGTCATGTCGCGGCTGCGCAAGCACGACAACTCCACTTTGTTCGCCAAGATGAGGGTCTACGACGGCGAGAGCCTGAAGGAATCCGATCCCAAGGCGCGCAGCGTGCAGGAGTACAGGGACGCGGCAGGCGTCGACGAAGGCATGGACGGCACCTCGACGCGCTTCGCCTTCAAGGTGCTGGCTGCGACCTTCAACCACGACACTGCCGAGCTCGCCGCCGACGCGGTTCACTTGATGTACACGCTGGAACTCTCGATCCGCCGCGAGCAATTGCCCGAGGAAGTCGAGAAGCGGTACCTCGAATTCATCAAGGCCGAGCTCGCGCCGCGCTATGCGGAGTTCATCGGCAACGAGATCCAGAAGGCCTATCTGGAATCCTACGCCGATTACGGCCAGAACCTGTTCGACCGCTACGTCGACTATGCCGACGCCTGGATCGAGGACCAGGACTTCAAGGACCCCGACACCGGCCAGCTCATGAATCGCGAATTGCTCAACCAGGAGCTGACCAAGATCGAAAAGCCGGCGGGAATCGCGAACCCGAAGGACTTCCGCAACGAGATCGTCAAGTTTTCGCTGCGGTCGCGAGCGCAGAATAACGGCAAGAATCCGGGCTGGACGTCCTACGAAAAGATTCGTGAGGTGATCGAAAAACGGATATTCTCCCAGGTGGAAGACCTGCTTCCCGTCATCTCCTTCGGCTCGAAGAAGGATGGCGAGACCGAAAAGAAGCACGGCGAGTTCGTCGCGCGCATGGTGGAGCGAGGCTATACCGAGCGTCAGGTGCGCAGGCTCGTCGAGTGGTACATGAGGGTGAAGCAGGCTGGTTGAAACGGATGACAAGGTGGCCATTCACATCATCGACCGGCGGCTGAACCCGGGAAGCAAGAGCCTCGAGAACCGGCAGCGGTTTTTGCGCCGTGCCAAGGCGCTGGTTCAGGGCGCGGTGAAGAAGTCCTCGCAGGATCGGGACATCAAGGACGTCCTGGAAGGTGGCGAGATTTCGATACCGCTCGATGGGATGGATGAGCCGCGGTTTCGACGCGAAGGCGGCACCCGCGACATGGTGCTGCCCGGCAACAAGAAATTCGTCGAAGGCGACGTGCTGCCACGCTCCGGTGAGGGGCGCGGTCGCAAGTCCGCGCCGGGCGAGGGCGACAGCGAGGACGCGTTCCGCTTCGTGCTGAGCCGCGACGAATTCGTCGATCTGTTCCTGGACGATCTCGAGCTGCCCGACTTGGCCAAGCGCCGCCTGGCGCAGACTGAGACCGAGGGGATCGAGCGCGCCGGCTATGCCACGTCGGGCTCGCCGGCCAACATCTCGATCAGCCGCACCGTCCGCCTCGCGCTGGCGCGGCGTGTTGCGCTGCGGCGGCCGCGGCCCGAGACGATCGCCGAACTCGAGGCGGAGATCGCCGAGAGCGAGGAGCCGCGCCGCAGCGAGCTGATCGCCGAGCTCGAGGCGCTGAAGGCCAAGGCGAACCGGATTCCCTTCATCGACCCGATCGACATCCGCTACCGCCGGTTCGAGACCAAGCCGAAGCCGGTCGCGCAGGCGGTGATGTTCTGCCTGATGGACGTGTCGGGCTCGATGTCCGAGCACATGAAGGACCTCGCCAAGCGCTTCTACATGCTGCTCTACGTCTTCCTGAAGAAGCGCTACCGCCACGTCGAGATCGTCTTCATCCGCCACACCGACCGCGCCGAGGAGGTCGACGAGGACACGTTCTTCCACGGACCGGCGTCCGGCGGCACGCTGGTGTCGAGTGCGCTGGAGGCGATGCACGAGATCGTCCGCGAGCGCTTCCGCCCGGCCGACTGGAACATCTACGCGGCGCAGGCTTCCGACGGCGACAACTCGACCTCGGACGGCGAGGTCGTCGCCCGGCTCCTGACCGACAAGATCCTGCCGGTGTGCCAGTTCTTCGCCTATCTCGAGGTCGGCGATGCCGGCGGGCACTCCTTCGAGATGCCGGACTCCTCGCTGTGGAGCCTGTACGAGCGGCTGCGCGGCGATGGCGCGCCGCTGTCGATGCGCAAGGTCAGTGACCGCAGCGAGATCTTCCCGGTATTCCACGATCTGTTCCAGCGCCGCGGGAAGAGCGAGAAAGCCGCCCCATGAAAGCCGTCTCATGAGTGAGTTGTTGTATCACGGCGCGGATTGGGATTTCGTCACCTTGCAGCGCATCCACGATACCTGCGAGGAAGTCGCGAAATCCGAGCTCGGGCTCGACGTCTACCCGAACCAGATCGAGGTCATCACCGCCGAGCAGATGCTCGACGCCTACGCCTCGGTCGGCATGCCCCTGTTCTACAAGCACTGGTCGTTCGGCAAGCACTTCGCCTTCCATGAGGCCTCCTACCGCAAGGGGCTGATGGGGCTCGCCTACGAGATCGTCATCAATTCATCGCCCTGCATCTCCTATCTGATGGAGGAGAACACCGCGACCATGCAGACGCTGGTGATCGCGCATGCGGCGTTCGGACATAATCATTTCTTCAAGAACAACTACCTGTTCAAGCAGTGGACGGACGCCGACGGCATTCTCGACTATCTCGAATTCGCCAAGAGCTATGTCGCCCAGTGCGAGGAGCGGCACGGCCGGCTCGCCGTCGAACATACGCTCGATGCGGCGCATGCACTGATGTCGCACGGCATCGACCGCTATCCCGGCAAGAAGAAGCTCGATCTGCGCGAGGAGGAGCGGCGAGCAGGGCAGCGCCGCGCCCATGAGGAGGCTGTCTTCAACGATCTGTGGCGCACGGTCCCGTCGGGGCCGGCCAAGAGCAAAACCGTGCTCACCGCGGAGCGGCGTCGGCGTCTGCTCGGCCTGCCGCAGGAAAACCTGCTGTATTTCCTGGAGAAGACCGCGCCGCGGCTGCAGCCCTGGCAGCGCGAATTGCTCCGCATCGTCCGCCACGTCGCGCAGTATTTCTATCCGCAGAGCCAGACCAAGGTGATGAACGAGGGCACCGCGACCTACGTCCATTACCGCATCATGAGCCGCCTGCACGAGAGCGGGCGCATCTCGGACGGCAACTTCCTGGAATTCCTTCAGTCGCACACCAACGTCGTGTTCCAGCCCGAGTTCGACGATCCGCGGTTTTCGGGCTTCAACCCCTATGCGCTCGGTTTTGCAATGATGCAGGACATCGAGCGCATGGTCGTCAATCCGGACGACGAGGACCGCGAATGGTTTCCCGAGATCGCAGGCAGCGGCGACGCAATGGGCGTGCTGCGCGACGTCTGGGCCAACTACCGCGACGAGAGCTTCATCGGCCAGTTCCTCAGCCCGCGCCTGATCCGTCAGCTGCGGCTGTTCCATCTGCATGACGACCCCGCGGAACGGGCCGGCATCCTGGTCGACGCCATCCACAACGAGCGCGGCTATCGCCGCATCCGACGCGAATTGTCCAGGCAGTACGACGTCGGCTACATCGACGCCAACATCGAGGTGGTCGATGTCGATCTCGCCGGCGACTGCCGGCTGATGCTGCGCCACACCGTGGTGAAGGGTTCCCAGCTCAACGAGACCGACACCAAGCGCGTGCTGCAGCATCTCGCCGATCTCTGGAGCTACGACGTGTCGCTGCAGGAGATCGACGTCCACGACAAGGTGCTGAAGGAATACATGCTGCACCCGCGCCCGCTGGCCGCGGCGGCCTGAGGCGAACGGGCTTCACGGCCTGATGTAGAGATAGCCCTGCGCCTGCAACTCGGCGATCCGCACCACGCCGCCCTTTTCGGCGGCGACGAAGCCCGGCAGCAGGTCCTTCAATGTGAGGTTCTGCGCCCGCATGGAGTTGCCGCAGGCGGCGAGCTCATAGCCGGCTCTCGCGAGCTGGACGACGGGGCCGGTGATGCCGGGATGCGCGGCGCTGGTCTGGAACGCCCTCAGTGCCGGACCGTGCACCACCAGCGCGATGGTGACGTTTTCCGGGCCGCCGACGCCGTCGACGTGGTTGCCGATATTGACGAGCACGAAGTTGGCGCGATCGAAATCGCTCAGATGGTAGACCACCCTGAGCTTGCCGGTCGTGGCGGGCGCCGCGGCATCCGCGCCGGAGGCGGTGAAGAACGCGCCGATCGTGGAAATGGCCGCCTGCAACATGTTGCGTCGATGCATGGCACTCTCCAGAAATAGGCTCCGCAACGTGAATAATGGAGCGCAGCCTGTCACTTATGCCGGATCGCGGCAAGCTTCTTGCGGTCAATGACGAGGGTCGGCGTGTTCGGGTGGCTTCAGTGTTGCAAGCACGCTATATTCATTCCGTAGAAGTACGGACATGGATTGACGTTCGCCATGCTGACCCGGCGCAATCTGCAAGCGATCGTCGAATCCACGGCGCCCACGAACGAAGCGTCCGGCGGGGTGGCCGCGCCGGGACAGCGGGAGCGGTTCATCCCGGTGCGGAAGTCGGATCTCGTCGAAGCCCTCGTCGCCCGCCGTGGCTTGGCAAGCGAGGAGGAGGCAGGCCTCCGCCGACTGGCTCACGCGCTCGGCGCGATCTTCCATCAGCGGTATTTCGATGAGCTCGACCGGCTGCGCGAGGCCTATTTCTATTTCGACCCGGAGGTCGGCCCCGAGGCCCGCCGTGCGGCGGCCGATCTGGAGGGAGCCTATGGCATGCTGCGCGACGAGTTCGTCCGCGTGCTCAACGAGGCCAACTTCGTCGAGATCCCGCATCAGGAGATCGTGCGCGCCTTCGGCGAGCACGCGCTCGTGCGGGTGAAGATCAAGGTGCCGCTCGAGGATTACCGCGACATCCGCATGTTCCGGCGCGGCGATCACAAGCAGACCGTGGATGTTCCCTACCTGTTTGGCCTGCGCCGCCGCCGGCTCGAGATCGAGGTCTATGACGACGTCGTGCTGATGGTGGCGAAGAAGCCGGAGGAGGACGTCTCCGACGGCCCGCCTCCGGCGCGCGCCGGTTTCTGGCGGGCCAGAAAGCAAAAGCGCAAGCATCGTCTCCGCGCGGGAGCCGTGCTGTTCAAGTATTTCCGCCACATCGCGCGCGGCGACCTGGAGGCGCTGTTTCCCAATGCCCGCGTGGTGATGAGCCTGACCGACCAGTTCACGCTCGGCGTGCCGGCGGTGGTCGGCGGCGTGCCGATCCTGCTCAAGCTCGCATCGACGCTCACCGTGCTGTTTGCCGTGCTCGGCTTCTATCTCGGGCTGAGCGGCGCGCTGCACGACAACGACACCCAGCAGGCGCTGGCCGCGCTTTCGGGGCTGTTCGCGCTCGGCGCCTTCGTGCTCAGGCAATGGGGCAATTTCCACCGCCAGTCGCTGATCCACCAGAAGCAGGTCACCGACAACATCTACTACCGCAACATCAACAACAATTCCGGCATCTTCCACTACATCATCGGCGAAGCCGAGGATCAGGACTGGAAGGAAACCCTGCTGGCGTATTTTTGTCTCCTGACGGCGCCGTCGCCGTTGTCCGGGGCCGCGCTCGGCGCGCGGGTCGAGGAATTGCTCGTGGAGCTGTTCGACATCCATGTTGCGTTCGGCGCCGACGACGGGCTCGCGAAGCTCAGGTCGTTCGATCTCCTGCGCGAGGATGGCGGCCATCTCGCGGTGCCACCGCCGGCCGAGGCGCTCGCGCAGCTGGAAAAGGAGTGGGCGGGGTTGCTGTCTGCGAAGGCGTCGTAGTTTCGTAGGGTGGGCTAAGGCGCGAAGCGCCGTGCCCACCATTCTCTCGACAGCTTTGCACGCAATTGGTGGGCACGCTGCGCTCAGCCCACCCTGCAATTCTACGTCATTGCGAGCGCAATGACTCCACCCAGGCAGCCGCCCGTTGCTACCGCAAGCTCGCGTTGATCTTGTCGAGCACGGCGGAGCCGGGGCAGAGGTCGTCGGCTTCCAGCGTGTTGAGCGGGGTGTCCACCGTGTTGAGATGGGTGTGCAGGTCTTCCGAGTCGGGATCGACATAGAGCAGGCCGGTGACGATCTGGCCCTTGGCGGCGTGCTTGGACAGGAACGCCATGGCGCCGACGCGGTCGTGCGGGTCGTAGTCGGCGTCGAGCTTGCGCAGTGCCAGCCTCGAGCCGTCGTGCTGCTCGACCACCTGCACCGTGCCGGGTGCGTAGTCGACCGTGATCGGCTCGCGGCCGGTGAGGACGTCGAGCCGGTTCACCGCGTCGTTGTGCTCGCGGACGTAATCGAAGCTCTTGGTCGAGCCGGCGTGATTGTTGAAGGCGATGCAGGGGCTGATCACGTCGATGAAGGCGGCGCCCTTGTGCTGGATCGCGCCGGCGATCAGCGGCACGAGCTGGTCCTTGTCGCCGGAGAAGCTGCGCGCGACGTAGCTCGCGCCGAGCTGCAGCGCGATCGCGACCAGGTCGATCGCGTTGTCGGTGTTGAGCACGCCCTTCTTCGACTTCGAGCCGCGGTCGGCGGTGGCCGAGAACTGGCCCTTGGTGAGGCCGTAGACGCCGTTGTTCTCGACGACGTAGGTCATGTTGACGCCGCGCCGGATCGAATGCGCGAACTGGCCGAAACCGATCGAGGCGGAGTCGCCGTCGCCGGAGACGCCGAGATAGATCAGCTCGCGGTTGGCGAGGTTGGCGCCGGTGAGCACCGACGGCATGCGTCCGTGCACCGAGTTGAAGCCGTGCGAGCTGCCGAGGAAATAGTCCGGCGTCTTCGACGAGCAGCCGATGCCCGAGATTTTCGCCACCCGGTGCGGCTCGATCGACAATTCGTAGCAGGCCTCGATGATCGAGGCCGTGATCGAGTCGTGGCCGCAGCCGGCGCACAGCGTCGAGATCTTGCCCTCGTAGTCGCGATGGGTGAAGCCCAGCGCATTCTTCTTCAGGGCCGGATGATGGAATTTCGGTTTGGCGATGTAGGTCATGACACGGCCTTGCGCAGCGGAGTTACCTTGAGACGGTCCTGGTGGTCGCCGATCGCCTTGGCGATGAAGCGCGCGGTGATCGGCGTGCCGTCGTAGTGCAGGATCGGGATCAGGCGGATCGGATCGATGCCGTTCTCGTTGACGATGAGCTGGCGGAGCTGGCCGTCGCGGTTCTGCTCGACCACGTAGATGAAGTCGTGCTCGGCGATGAAGCTCGCGACGCTGGAATGGAACGGGAAGGCGCGGATGCGCAGCCGGTCGAGCTGGTGCCCGCGCGCTTCCAACAGCCCGATCGCCTCGTCCATCGCCGGCGCGGTCGAGCCGAAATAGATCACGCCGTACTTGGTCGGCCTGGCCGCATTGGCCTGCAGCGGCCGCGGCACCAGATCCTGCGCGGTCTCGAACTTGCGCACCAGCCGCTGCATGTTGTCGGCGTAAACCGGACCTTCCTCGGAATAGCGCGCGTAGCGGTCGCGCGAGGTGCCGCGGGTGAAATAAGCCCCCTTGGTCGCGTGCGTGCCGGGATAAGTGCGGTAGGGGATGCCGTCGCCGTCGACGTCGAGATAGCGGCCGAAGTCGCGGCCCTCATCCAGCATTTCGGCGGTCATGATCTTGCCGCGGTCATACTGCTTGGCGTCGTCCCATTTCAAGGGACGGCAGAGCCGATGATTCATGCCGATGTCGAGATCGAGCATCAGGAAGATCGTGGTCTGCAGCCGCTCGGCGAGATCGAAGGCGGCGGCGGCGAACTCGAAGGCCTCCGCGGGATCCTCGGGGAACAGCAGCACATGCTTGGTGTCGCCGTGGGACGCATAGGCGCAGGCGATGATGTCGCATTGCTGGGTGCGGGTCGGCATGCCGGTCGACGGGCCGGCGCGCTGCACGTTCATGATCACGGCCGGAATCTCGGCGAAGTAAGATAGGCCGATGAACTCGGTCATCAGCGAGATGCCGGGGCCGGAGGTGTCGGTGAAGGCGCGAGCGCCGTTCCAGGAGGCGCCGATCACGATGCCGATCGAGGCCAGCTCATCCTCGCCCTGCACGATGGCGTATTTGGCCTCGCCGGTCTCAGGATCGTGGCGCAGCTTCTTGCAATGGCTGGTGAAGGCGTCTGCCAGCGAGGACGACGGTGTGATCGGGTACCAGGCGCAGACCGTGGCGCCGCCATAGACCGCGCCAAGCGCCGCGGCGTTGTTGCCCTCGATGAAGATGCGGTCTCCGACCTTGTCGGCCTTCTTGATCTTAAGACCGATCGGACATTTCAAGTTCTGCAGCGCCCAGTCGCGCCCGAGATGCAGCGCGTGGACGTTGGAGGAGAGCAGCTTCTCCTTGCCTTTGTACT
>NZ_JAFAVV010000490.1 GCF_019242285.1 Bradyrhizobium sp. | reverse complement strand
GGGTGCGCGGCAACACGCCCGCTTCGAAGCATCTGACGTTCCTCGCCCGCTGGCCCTCACGGCAGGTGATGGCGCGTGCCCGCGCTCGGATCCGTGAGCTCACGGACCGTCGCAGGCTCCGCGACCCAGTCGAAGAGGTCGTGCAGGACCTCAACCGGTTCCTGCGCGGCTGGGCGGGGTACTTCCGGTACGGAAACTCCACCATCGCCTTCGACAAGATCACGTTCCACGCCTTTGCGCGCTTGGCTGGCTTCATCGCCAAGCGTCACAAACGGCGAGCTCGGTATGGATGGGGGGTTCTGACCCACTCGCCCGACCGGATGGGGCTGATCGACCTCAGTGGAATCATCGTCGCGCCACGGCCCTACCGGTCGTGGCGCAAGGGACGCTGAATGCCGGCGGTGAAGAACGTCGGAGAGCCGTGTGCGGGAGAACCGCACGCACGGTTCGAGGTGGCGGCGGGAGGAAACCAGGCCAGTCGGGCCAGCACGTGCCGCGCAGCCCAGGCGCCTCTCGCCGACCCTACCGGTACCTCCTGGTCGGGGCGCTGTGAAGTGGTGACCTGACCGAAGGAGTTACAGAATGGGTAGTTATGCCGGCGTCGACTGGGCGGCGGACAAGCACGACGTGCGCGTGAGCGATCAGGCGGGCGAGGAGCTGCTGGCCGCCACGTTCGCGCACGATGAGCAGGGGTTGCGGGCGCTGTGCCGCACGCTGCTGCGGCTGAAGGTTGAGCTGGTGGCGATCGAGCGGCCGGACGGGCTGTTGGTCGAGCGGCTGCTGGACGCGGGGCTGCGGGTGCTGCCGATGCATCCCAAACAGGTCGCGGCGTCCCGCGCTCGGTTCCGGGCGGCGGGCGGCAAGTCCGACCGGTTCGACGCGTTCGTGTTGTGCGAGCTGGCGCGCACCGACAGTCATCGCTTCCGGGGTGCTCGAGCCCGACTCGGACGAGACGAACGCGCTGCGGGCGCTGACCCGTACGCGCGAGGATCTCGTGCACGCGAGGGTCGCCCTGACCGGTCAGTTGCGCGCGGAGCTCGAGCGGTTCTGGCCCGGGCCGATCGGCCTGTTCACCAAGCTCGACAGCCCGATCTCGCTGGCGTTCCTGGAGCGCTACCCGAGTCCGGCTGACGTGCGTGGCCTGGACGAGCGGCGCCTGGCCGCGTTCCTCGCGCGCCAGCATTACTCCGGCGGGCAGAAGCCCGCCGAGCTGCTGGCCAAGCTCAGGCGTGCGCCCGAGGGGCGCGTCGGCGAGGCCGAGCTGGCCGCCCGCAGGGCGCTCGTGCTCGCGCTCGTGGCAGCGATCACGCCGCTCGTTGAGCAGATCAAGCAGCTCACCCAGCAGATCGCTACCGCACTGCGGGAGCACCCGGACGGTGAGATCTTCCTCTCGCTGTTCCGCGACCCGCGCAGCGTGGTGACCGCTGTCGAGCTGCTGGCCGAGATCGGCGACTGCCGTGCACGCTACCCGACCCGTGACGCGCTGGCCGCCGACGCCGGCCAGGCCGCCGTCGCGGTCGAGTCCGGCAAGCGCAAGACAGCGGCATTCCGCTGGGGCTGCAACAAGCGACTGCGCGGCGCGTTCTGCATGCTGGCCGACAGCACCCGCCACTGGCACCCCTGGGCCGCTGACCGTTACGCCACTGCCCGCGCCCGCGGCCACGAGCACCCCCGCGCGCTACGCACCGTCGGCCGCGCCTGGTGCCGGATCGTCTGGCGCTGCTGGCAAGACCGCACCCCCTACGACCCGGCCCGCCACCGCGCCCTGCAACAGCATGTCCTGGTGACGATTCCTGGAGCGTCGGGCCCCGTGCCCGACCTCACTGCCACTCAGCTGATGCTCGGCGACACCGTCACCGAACCGGCGGCCCAAAGGGCCGAGCGCGAAGCGCTTGACGGCAAGCCGACATCCGCTATCACGCCCGGGGGTTGACACAGGACGTCTGCATTCACGTTCGGACGGGCATCCGCCGCTGCGCCGGCGCGTGACTGCCTGTGTCCGATTCCGGCAGCGCCAGGCGGGGTAGACCGCGACGAAATCGTGACTGGTTTCGTGGCAAAGCAGCACCACGGTCCGAGCGGTCGCGCGAAGAAGAGCAGTCGTGTCGCTCGCGGCCGGCGCACGCTTGGGTGTGGGCGTTTCGGACAACGGCCCGCGTTTGCTGGTCCGCCGGTTCCGAGCAAGCACGATCGGATCTTGCGTAGGCACAGACCGTGTCGAGGGTCGCTGCGACGTCGATCGCCGGGCTTTCGCTCGGCCAGGAAGAGCGGTCATCTCACCGTTGCCGGCTCACCCGCTGCTCCAACTCGTCCGCAGCGACAGCCAGCGTCCTGGTCGTCGCCAGTGATGCTCCCCCATTTGGATGCGGAAGCGCCGTGGTCGGCGCCAGCGAGGGCGCCGGCCGCTGCCGCATTCTGGCGGACCGACAGTCTGGCCACGGCCTAGGGCGCGGGCTGCTCCCTCTGCTCAGGAGCAGCAGACTCGTCGGGGCTGTTGCAACTCGATCGAACCGGCAGTCTCCGGCTTACTGCTGGACAGGCGACTATGCAGAAGTCTGGTCGGTGCTGGGGAGACCGTCGTGTTCGATCGACGCGCAGGCAGGCTCGTGGCATCTCTGAGTGCCATCGCACCTTCGGACTCAGCGCCCAAGCCGGTGCGCTGGGCACGCAGGGGCGATCACTGACCACGAACACGACTCCGGCACCACAGCGGCGTTTTAGAGTGCACGTCAAGCGGAGCGCCCAGCGGGCGCTGAAAGGAGCACATCATGGGACAGCAGGTTGCGCACGTCGAGGTAGTTGGGAAGGACGCGGACGCGCTACGCGGGTTCTTCGGCGAGATGTTCGGGTGGAAGTTCAGCGAGCCCATGGGCCCGACCGACTACAGCGTTCTCGAGGATCAGGAAGGCGTCGGTGGCGGCGTCGGCGCCGGGCCAGAGGGCTATCCGGGCCACGTCACGTTCTACGTCCAGGTCGCTGATGTGGGAGCGGCGCTCGAGAAGGCGGAGAGCCTCGGCGGCACCAAGATGATGGGTCCCGACGAAGTGCCCGGAGTCGGGATCGTGATCGGGCTCTTCAGCGACCCCGAGGGCCACGTGATCGGCCTGATGTCGCCGCAGGCTTCATAGCGCGAGCCTGACCGGCAGGTTCTCGAGTAGATCCCAGACGGCGCCCCGAACTCGGGCTCGCCTTCCACCGTGATTGACCGCACCCGCACGGCGAGGGATCGCAGCGCCCGGTCATGGGGCGTTGCCGAGACTGCCGTCACTGGGCTGCAGACAACAGCAAGGCTCAGGAGACCGCCGCAACCACGAAGCACCGGCAGCGTCGATCGGTCCTGAAGTATCGACTGAGACTGCTGGATCGGGCTTGGACCATCGACGTCGACACGGGGCGTGAGATCGCCGCATCCGCCCGGCAATGCAGAAGCCGGCCCGACCTGGCGCCGCGAGAGGTGCGGCTCCACGGTCATCGACAGTGCCGTCCCGCCACGGCAAGCAGGAATCATCCTCGAGCCAGCCGCTCAGCCAAGCAAAAGTGATCGCCGTGGACGGCGGACTTCTGCTACCGCGTGATCGCGAGCCTCACGTCCACTATGAGGTCGAGAGCGATGCCGACGACCAAGCTGTGCGTGTCGCACAACGAGCGGCCGCTGACGGGAGCACGGCAACTCGCTGGACCGCGCTTCCCCAACGGAATGCGATGAAGGCCGGCCCCCAGCGG
>NZ_JAFAVV010000451.1 GCF_019242285.1 Bradyrhizobium sp. | reverse complement strand
GAACGAAGCGCGATGGCGCTTCGTCCGATCTCACCTCGATCGGTGGTCCGCTGCCTGATGCGACCTCTTCGATATTCCATCAACGTCACCTTGGACGGGTGCTGCGATCATCGCTTCATGGTCGCGGATGAGGACCTGCATCGTCATGCAGCCGAGAACCTTGCGCGGGCCGATGCGCTCCTCTTCGGTCGGTCACCTACGAGATGATGGAGGCGGCGTGGCGGCCGCCGGCGCGGACGGGAGTGAGGCCTGACCGGATGGCTGATTGGATGGAACCCTTCGCCCGAACGATCCACGCGGCAAGGAAGTACGTCGTATCGAGCACTCTGGACCGGGTCGACTGGAACGCGGAGCTCGTGCGCGGAGATCTGGAGAAGGCCGTTCAGCAACTGAAGCAGGAGCCGGGCAAGGGACTGCTCGTGGGTGGCGTGACGCTCCCGTTGGCGTTGGCGGAGCTGGGATTGATCGATGAGTACGAGTTCGTGGTGCACCCCAGGCTGGCGGGCCACGGACCGAAATTGTTCGCGGGGCTCTCGAAGCATGTCGACTTGAAGCTCGTGAGCCGACTGGAGCTCTCCTCGGGGGCTGAATTGACCTGGCGTATCGCGCTGTGCGGTGCGTTCAACCGCTTCAACGACATCCTCCAGCTCGACATCGAGCAGGGCGTGCCGCAGCGCGAAGCCGCCGAGTGACGTCACGCGCCGCCTGATCTTGACCTCCGTCCCCGCCGAGGCGATCCTCTCCAAAAAAGCGAGGAGAGGAAATCATGACTGGGCGCGTCCTGACGGTATCTCTGATGGCGATGCTGGGCTTGGCATCGTTCGCATCGGCGGCATCAATGGTTGCCGGACCGGCCGCGACCTGTGCCGGCCTTGTCGGCCCCGCAGCCGACGCCGTGCGGATCGACAGCGCCGAGTTGCAGGCGCCGTCGCAGCTTGCGGTCGCCGAGCGGGCGCCGACGCCATCGGCGCGGATCGCGCCGGCCAACCCCGCGTTCTGCAAAGTGCTCGGCCACATCGAACCCGTGGACCCGAAAGCGCCGCCGATCAGGTTCGAGGTGAATCTTCCCGTCGAATGGAACGGCCGCTCGCTGCAATATGGCGGCGGCGGCTTCAACGGCACGCTGATCAGCGCCCTCGGCCTGCCGCCGGCCTACCCCCTCGACAAGCCGTCGCCGCTTTCGCGCGGTTTCGTCACCTACGGCACAGATTCCGGGCACGAGACAAAACCCGGCGAGCCGCCGCAATCGTTCGCGCTCAACGACGAGGCGTTCGAGAATTTCGCCCACCGTTCCTACAAGAAGGTACGCGATGCCGCCTTCGGCCTGACGGTCCGCGCCTATGGCAAGCCGCCGGAGCGCGCCTATTTCATGGGATCGTCGGAGGGCGGTCGCGAGGCCTTGACCATGGCGCAGCGCTATCCCGACGATTTCGATGGGCTGTTCGCGCGGGTGCCCGTCATCAACTGGGTCGGGTTGCAGCACGCCGGCACGCGCGCCGGCCTTGCGACCATGGGCGAGGGCTGGATCCGGCCGGCCCAAGTGAAGCTCGTCGCGGACGCCGTGCGGAATGCCTGCGATGGGAGTGATGGCGCGGAGGATGGCGTGATCGCGGATGCCCCGGGCTGCCGTGCGAAATTCGATCCGGAAAGCCTGCGCTGCTCCGAAGGCAGGACGGGCGACGACTGCCTCACCCCAGCGCAGATCGCCGCAATCAACACGCTGCACGCGCCCTACAAGTTCAGCTTCGCGATGGCGAACGGCCTCGACGACTATCCCGGCTGGGGCGTCTCCGGCGAGGACACGCCGCCCTTCGGGCCGACCGGCGGCTGGCTTGCATGGTGGCTCGGCAAGGCGGCGCCTGTGCAGCCGCCGAATCCGAACAACGGCATCGCCTGGATCTACGGCGCCGGCGGCATCCAATATGTGTTCGCGCGCGACCCCAAGCTCGACGTTACCACCTACAAGGTGGAGGACCACAGGGCACGCGTGCTCGAAGTCTCCGCGCTGATGGATTCGACCAATCCGGACCTCGGCCGCTTCCGCGCCCATGGCGGCAAATTGATCATCCTCGAGCACATGTCGGACTACGCCCAGAGCCCCTATGCGGGCATCCGCTATTTTGAAAATGTCGAGCATAAGCTTGGCAAGGCCGAGACCGCGGAATTCGCGCGGCTCTACACCGCGCCCGGCGTCGATCATGTCGGCTCCGGCGCGCCCGCCAATGTCGACATGCTCGACGCGCTCGTCGGTTGGGTCGAGCAGGGGAAGGCGCCCGGCGATCTCGAAGTCGTCGAGCAGAAGGTGGAGGCGCCGTCGTTCGAGACGGTCCGGACCCTGCCGCTCTGCCGATGGCCGGCCTGGCCGCACTACAGGTTCGGGCCTTTGAACCTTGCGTCAAGCTTCGCCTGCGCGCCCTGAGCGCCGGCGATCAGCCGCGCTGCGTCACCGCACCGACGAAACGGTCGAGGATCTCCTCCAGGATCGTCATCGAGGTTGCGAAGTTGAAGCGGACGAATTGCGGGCAATCGGGGTCGAACGTCTCGCCGGCCGAGAAGCCGATGCGCGCGTGGTCGTGGAAGAACTGGAACGCTGACGTCGACAGCTCGAGCCGGCGGCAGTCGAGCCAGGCGAGGTAGGTGGCTTCGGGGGCGTGCAAGTGGATTTCGGGCACTTTCGCCGACAGCACGTCAGCGACTCGGTTTCGTGCCTGCAACAGATGCCGCATCACCGCGTCGAGCCAGGGCTGCCCCTCGGTCCAGGCCGCCACCGTGGCGTCGATACCGATGATGTTGCCCTGGCCGGTCATTTTTGACGGAATGCGCTTGTTGAAGCGGGCGAGCAGCTCCTTGTCGCCGAAAGCCATGATCGCGCAACGAAGGCCGGGGATGTTGAAACTCTTGGTCGCCGAATTGAGCGTCACCGTGCGTGCGGCGATCTCCGGGCCGAGGGAGGCGAACGGGATGTGCCGGCGGCCGGGATAGATCAGGTCGGAGTGAATCTCGTCGGAGACCACGATCAGGTCGCGCTCGATCGCAAGCTTCGCGATCGCCATCAGCTCGTCCCGTGAGAACACGCGCCCGGTCGGATTCTGCGGATTGCACAGCACGAAGATGCGCGTGCGCGCGTCGAGCTGCGGCTTGATCTCGTCGAGGTCGAAGACGTGGCGCCTGCCATCGTCGCGCATCGGCAGCGCGATCAGCCGGCGCTCCGTGGTCTCGATGGTGTCGCGGAACGGCGGATAGTTCGGCGTCTGCAGGATGACGCCGTCGCCGGGATCGGAAAAGGCGATGATCGGGGCGTAAGTGCCCTGCACGAGATCGGCGAGCGGCAGCACGAGCTCCGGCGCGACGTCCCAGTCGAACCGCGCTTTCATGTGGGTGGAGAAGGCGCCGGCCACCGCCCATTCGGCGCGCTGTCCGTTGCGCCGGGGATAGCCGTAGTCGCCCTCGCGCACGATCCGTTCGATCGCCGCCTGGATCGGCGCTGCCACCGCGAAATCCATCTCGGCGACGAACGCCGGCAGCACGTCCGGCTCGTACTGGCACCATTTCGCGTTGCGGCGCGCCCGCAGCGCCTCGCGGCTCATCTCGAAGGCGATGGTGTCGGTGACCAGCTTGTTCATGGAGGCTCTTTGTCGTCGGTCGGTTGAAAGGGCAACGAGTCGAACGTCGGATCATCACCCGTGCACGGCGCGACCGCAACCGGCCACGAGCCGATTGCCGATGCCAGCGGGCAGTTCCGAAGGGCCCCTCTTGCGGCAGCTTGCCGAAAAAATAGTCCGTTTGCACCGAATGCACGAAGATTTCAGCTCAATTGAGACGGCTTTTCACGTCGTTTCAATGGCACGCAACTTGCGTGCGCTGATGCGGGCGCGGGCGGCAGAGGGGGCCACGGCACGGGGACGTCGAGATGAAGAATGCCGCGTCGCGTATGGATAGGCGCCACGACGATGGCGCGCCGGGAATGCCATCGATTTTCGAGATATCGAATCTTTCTTTATACGATTTGACAGCGTCGATCCGCCTTCGCCAAGCTTCTTGAAATCCGAGATGGCAAAGGAGGACGGCATGGGCGTCATCATCAACTGCGACATGGGCGAGGGTTTCAGCCTCTATCGTTGCGGCGACGATGCCGGCATCATGCCGCACATTCACGTCGGCAATGTCGCGTGCGGCTTTCACGCCGCCGACCCCGTGGTGATGCGCAACACCGTGCGCCTGGCCGCTGCGCATGGCGTCGCCGTCGGTGCGCATCCGTCGTATCCGGACCTGCAGGGGTTCGGCCGGCGCGAGATGAAGATGGGGCGCGACGAGCTCTCGGCCTGCCTGATCTATCAGATCGGCGCGCTCAAGGGCTTTCTGGACGCGGCCGGCCTTCCGCTCAACCACATCAAGCCGCATGGCGCGCTCTATGGTGCGGCGACGCGCAACGAGGAGGTGGCGCATGCCATCGCGGACGCCGCCGAGATTTTCGGCGTCCCCGTGCTCGGCATGCGCAACACCTTGCACGAGACGGTCTATCTCGCGCGCGGATTGAAGATGCTCGGCGAGTATTATGCCGATCTCGACTATGACCCGTCCGGCGCGCTGATCATCACCCGGGAGCACGAGGCGCGCAATCCGGAGGAGGCGGCGCGCCGCGCGGTGCGGGTGATGCGCGAGGGCAAGGCCACGGCGATCGACGGCAGCGACATCGAGATGAAGCCCGACGCCATCTGCGTGCATTCCGACACGCCGAACGCGGTGCAACTCGCACGGACGCTGAAGGAGGCGTTGCGGCCCTGGCTGGACTGACCGATCGGATGGAGGGGTGACATGCAGGCGACCTACGCGACGAGCCCGATCCCGCCGCAGGATCGGCGGCACTACTGGCAGGAGATCATCTCCCGGACCTACTTTCCGCTGGATATTACCTTTGCCGGTGGCGGCGGGTTCAACGGCAGCCTCGGTGCGTGGTCGCTTGGTCCCGTCTCGGTGTCGCGCAACGTCTCGGACGGCTTGCTGTATCGTCGCCACGAGCGGCATCTCCTGAACGAGCGGGAGGAGTGCTTTCTCATCACGGTGCCTGAGCTGGCGGAAATCCGCTTCGTGCAGGATGGCCGGGACGTCCGCTGCCGGCCCGGCGCGTTCTTGATCGAGCGCAGCCATCTTCCCTACGAGTTCAGCCACCGCGATCCGGCGGCGCTGTGGGTGCTGAAGGTGCCGAGCAGCGTCCTGCGCGCGCGGATTTCCCGCCCCGAGCGCCTCGCGACCCTGCAGTTCGACGCCAGCCGCAGCACCGGCGCGCTGTTCGTCGACACGCTGCGGCTGGCCGGCGCCCGGCTTGATGAGATGGAGGAGCCGGCCCGCGCGCTGATCGGCAAGCATCTCGTCGATCTGCTGGCCATGGCGGTGGAAGCCGACGAGCGTGTGCTGGTCGGTCACGCCTCGTCGGTCCGCAACGCGCATCTGCACCGCTGCGAGCAGTTCATCCGCTCGCGGCTCGCCGATACCGAGCTGACGCCGCAGACGGTGGCAACCGGCTGCGGCATCTCGCTGCGCTATCTGCACCAGATCTTCGAGGCGGAAGGCATCACCGTCTCCGCCTATATTCGCAACCAGCGCCTGTTGACCTGCGACGCGCTGCTGCGCGATCCGGGCTGTCGCAAGAGCATCTCGGAGATCGCCTATCTCTGGGGGTTCGGCGACCAGGCGCAGTTCAGCCGCAACTATCGCAACCGGTTCGGCTGCACGCCGAGCGAGGCCCGCGCCGCCTCGCGCGCGCCGGAGGCGTGAGGCCGTCGCTCTACTACGTAGCGGTGAGCAAAGCCCGCAAATTGGGCGCTCCACGCTCTCTCGCGCAAGACTTTCTGCGCTCAGCGTCAAGCGGGGCATGGCTGAACTACGTACACTCCTTTCATCGACACTTCCAACTCGCCGGTCGAACGAACGATCGCGGCGCCTGGATCGATTGATCCGGACGGTCCCGCGTGCGCCCCAACGCCGGCATGATGAAGTCGAAAGGAAGTCGCAGCGTGCAGAACCTTCGCGTGGCCGTCGACGTCGGCGGCACCTTCACCGACATCTGCATCATGGATGAGGTGACCGGCCGCATCCGCATCGAGAAGACCGCCTCGACGCGCGATCCCATCGACGGGATCATGGGCGGCGTCTCCAAGGCCGGCATCGACCTCTCCGAGGTGGCGATGTTCTCGCACGGCACGACGGTCGCGACCAACGCGCTGATCACGCGCCGCCTGCCGCGCACCGCGGTGGTCACCACCAAGGGTTTT